>JAEEOD010000267.1 GCA_016284115.1 Bacteroidaceae bacterium | reverse complement strand
TCTACGGGGCACTCACCCTGACATGTACCGCAAGAGATACAGTCGTCACCAATTACATATGCCATAATGATATAAATTAAGTTTGTTAATAATTTATTGTGATGCAAAGGTAACAACTTTTTTCTGTCCTACCAACTTTTTGGTATTTATTTTTCTAATTTATACATTATCGAAATAGATTCCGATATAATATCCTGCGTAATTTGCCGTTATTATTCATAGTAGATGAAAAGATTCACCATAACAGTTGTAATGGCTCTTGTAGCATTGGTGTCGTCGGCACAGATGCGCAAGGTGCAGAACAAGCCTTATATAGACTTGCGACCACTCCATTTTGGTATTAGTCTGGGTCTGAATCTGATGGACGCAGAATTTACCAATGTGGGAACACAGCTTCTGGAGGAAGGCATGACTCGTACGATTGCCTGCGATGTGGATAATTGGAACCCTGGCTTTAGTGTCGGTGTAGTGGGGGATATGCGTTTCAGCGATAACTTTAACCTTCGCGTTTCACCTACGATGCATTTTGGCTCACGTCGTCTTACATTCCTGGATTTTGATAACCTGAATGATGCCGGACTGCCTGTTCACAGCACTCAGGATTTGAAGAGTTCCTATATGGCCGTACCTGTTGACTTAAAGTTCTCTGCCCCCCGATTCAATAACTATCGTCCTTATATGGTTGCTGGTGTGAGTCCTATGATTAATCTGGCTGGAAAGGATCAGGAGAATGTAAGACTGAACCGCTTTGATATGATGGTAAACGTCGGCATGGGGTGTGATTTCTACCTGAGATTCTTCAAGCTGATACCAGAGATAAAGTTCTGCTACGGCTTGACGAACGTGCTGGATAAGAATCATGTGAATGACATTGAGGATTCTAGCAGACGGCCGTTTGCAACGAGTATCAATGATTGCCGAACGAAGATGTTCCTGTTCACACTATACTTCGAATAAAAAAAATCCCCATACTCACCTGAGCATGGGGATATTCCTTTATGATGTCTTGATTTAGTTTGCTGCCTTGGCCAAAGCTTCTACGACCTTACGGATTTCAGCATCCTCGGGCTGCAACTCCTGCAACTTCTTTGCGTATTCGTAAGCTGTCTTGTGGGTTTTCTGCTTCACATAGAAACGCATCAGGAAAGAGTAGGCGTCGAAGAGACGGGCCTTATCGGTGTCGTCTATGGTCTCGTGTGCATTGATGAGCTCTGCCAGACGCTCGAAATATGGCTTTGCAAGACCCTTTGAGAGGTCACCGTCAATCTGGGCGTTGATACGTCCACGCTGCCACAGTGCATACTCCTCTGCATCAGCAAATTTCTCAATAAGTGATGCGTAGGTCTGATCGGCAGTCTTCAGTGCCTCAACCTTTGCCTCGCCCTCAAGGGTGCGTGCATAGCTGTTCTGGAGAATACCAAGTCCTGCCCAGTCAGTAGCGTCAGCGCTGGTGCTTGCCTCCAGGAACTGCTTGTAGCTGTCAATAGCCTTGGGATAGTCTTTCATGCCCTTATAGGCATCAGAGATGCTCTTATAAAGGTCGGCGTGAAGTGTGTTGTCTTCTGCGGGCAGTGCCAGAGCCTCGTTGAACTTGGCAATAGCCTCCTCGAACTGGTTGTTGCCTGCGAGTGCATTACCATAGTTCTGGTAGTCGATATCCTTCAGTTTGACGCTATCCTTGTCAACTTTGGTGAACAGCACCTCAGCGTATTTGATGGCTTCGGGGAACTTCTTCATATCGTTATTGTTCATCAAAGCAAAGCGGTTCAGTGTACCGTTCAGGGGCTCTTTAGCCAGACCAGCTTCTACAACACGCTGTGACTCCTCGAACTTTCTGCCGAGCTGAAGTGCACGGGCATAGTTGATATAGTCGATACGCTCCATCTTGTCGAGGGGCACCTTGCTATATGCCTCAATCGCGGTGCTGTAACGCTGTACGTTGTAGTTGATATTACCAATCAAAGCATCTACGGGATAGTCAGGACGCTCGTTGCGAAGCTCCTCCAGTTTCTGTGTAGCACCCTCAGGACTGATACGGCTGTATACGATAGCATACTTACGGTAGGGCTCTGGATCCTTGGGATTGGCAAATATAGCCTGCTCGTAGTTTGATGCAGCAGCACCACCATTATCCATCTTAGAAGCGATATCACCCAACAGGATATAGGCAGGAGCGAAACTGTATTTCTTGATGCTCAAAGCCTGGTTGGCAAATACAGCTGCCTGGGCAGTGTCACCTTCTTCAAAGAGGGCACGACCGATGGCTACGAGATTGTCGGCATTCTTCTTGTTAGCCTTGATGAAGCTTTTCATCTGCTTCTCATAGTCGGCAGGCTTGTTCTTCACTAAGTTTCTTGCGGCCTCCACATCGGCAGGTGTGCCGTCCTGGGCCATTGTGCCAAGGCTGCATCCAAACAGCAGGGCACCCATCATAAAATATTTCATAGTTTTCATAATCATTCTCATTATAGTGTTAAACTTCTGTTGTTTATTTGATGTTTCTTTTCCTTGTTGGTTTAATCAGTCTATAACGACGTCACGTACGGAGTAGTCGGCACGGGCAGGGAACAGTCCTGCGTTGAAGAAGATGAGCTGACCAGGGTTAGGCAGCCAGCAGAAGTTAGAAAAAGCACGAGGCACACCTGTTGAGCGTGGGTCAATGCAGATGGCATAGAGCGTGCGGATGAAGGGGTAATAGGCGTAGGCGATGTTGTACTGGTCTGGTGTATAACTATTAGTCCGCGTAGCCTCTGCAGCCTTACTGACGCGCATCACCTTAATGGTGCGGTTATAAATCAGATTGGTGGTGTCACGTTGGTCGTTCAGCCAGATGCTGCCCACCACACCAATGGCATTCTCGTGGTTCTCCACATACTCTACCACTTCAGCACTGGTCATGACTGCTTTCACGTTACCGTCTGTCTTTACCTTCTTGTCTTTCATGATAGAGTCGACAACGAAACGCAGGGTGCCTGACTTTGGATTATCGAAAGCGACTTTTATCTTGCCTAGTTTAGAGTCGGGGTTCAGTTCTTTCCATGTAGTAATCTCTCCGGCCATAATCTTGCGGAAATTCTCCACTGTCATTAATGAGTCCGGATTGGCCTTGTTTACAATGAGTGCCAGTGCATCATAGGCCAAGGGTATGCAGCGTGGCTTATATTGTTGTTCTTTGAGGAAATTTTCTTCTTTGGGGGTGAGCGCTCTGGTTGTAAAGACGAGCAGAATCTCACGGTTCATCAGTTTCTCTATTGCCTCCTGCTCATTGATATAGAGTGGGTAGATAGAGTCACGTTTATTCTTCATATTGAAGATGTCCAGTTCCTCGTCAATGACGGGACTCAGACTTTCATCGGCAGCAAAGTAG
>JAEEOD010000266.1 GCA_016284115.1 Bacteroidaceae bacterium | reverse complement strand
AGACGAGCATGGCAATCCAAGACTCTATCAGTTGCTCGACGAATCTAAAGTCGATGAGTGGCGAAGTGAAATGGGTATGGAACCTTTGAAAGACTATTTGAGAAAGATGAGAATATACAGATAATGATATTACAATGAGGAAAACACTGATTTACATGTTTTTGATGTGGTGGAGCATCTCCATCTCATGGGGACAAGACACTGTTCAAGGAAACGATTGGCTGACTATCTATCAGCTGGGCATGAAGTATAAGGACGCTTCTAATAACAAGAAGGCTCTGCAACTGCTGGAACAGGCATACGAACTGCATCCCTCTGACAGCATTAAACGAGATATTGCCAGCGTGTATTATGACCGAGGCTTTTATCGGAAAAGCATTAATATTAGTCAGGAACTATTGAAAAAGGATAGCTTGGAAGCCGATCTGGTACTGATAGCTAAAAGTCATGAGAAACTGAATAATGCCGACTCGGCCTTGGTGTATGAAAAGATTATTGCCAAAAAGAATATCCAGAATGCCAATAATATCATCAACTTGGCCAAGAATTATGAAGATAGAGATATGCTTGACTCTGCTCTTGTAGTATTAGATGATTTCTGTATCTACGACAATGAGAATATGGCGGTAAATGGACTAAAAGCTTATATGCTCTATCAAACGGGCAACTACGAAGAATCTTTGGATGAATACAGAAAGCTTAGGGATGCAGGCGACAACTCCACTACTACTAATTATTATATGGGACTGGCTTTTGCACGTGTGGATAGTTTATGGCAAGCATACGACTGTCTACGTGTGGCAGCTCGCAAAGACCGTTACAAAAATCAATATATCCTAGCACAATATGGCATTGTGGCTTCTAAGTTGAATGGCAATGAACAAGAAGGTGTGAATATGATTACCCAGGCAGTAGAAAAGATTTTGCCCGATGAAACACTTATGTGGTCGCTCTATAACACCCGCGCGAATGCATACATCCGACTGCTGAAGTTTGAAGAAGCGATAGATGATTTCAAACGTTCGCTAACCTATAAGCCTGATAGATTGACGGACATCTACCATATAGCCTACCTCTACTCTATCATACACGATCGAGCCAATGCCGACCGACACTTTCAGATGTTCATCAACAACGCGCAGAAGAGCGCCAATCCAGATCGATACAAACGCTGGATAGAAGCTGCAGAAGGCTATCTCAAGCGAAGTAAGGAAGAGCATTTCTTTCAAGGGGATGACGAGAACCTGAAAGATTTTTGAAGAAAAAAGAGCCTTTTCTTTCATAATTAAATAAATAGGCGTATATTTAAGGTCGAATATGTTTCATCTCTAAAATATGGTTCATTATGGGAGATTTATTAGGTAATATTCTGAATTCTGTCACTTCTGGTGGATCTGCCAGTGGCGCACTGGGCGACATTTTGGGTCAAGTATTAGGTGGACAAATAGCCAAAGAGCAGACAGCAAAAAAGTCTACGGCTACCAAACAGTCCACTACCAAGCAACCAGCCGACAAAGGGATTGATATTTCTAAGGAGTTGGATGCTATCAACGGTACTTCATCATCAAGTACCAATACTGATAAAGGTGGCATTGACTTAGGCAGTATCTTAGGCGGGAAAGGTGGCATCGACCTGGGAAGTATCTTAGGAGGAAATGGAGGCATTGACATAGGTAGCGTCTTAGGTGCTGCTGCAGGTGGTAAGGGAGGTTTAGACCTCAGCACGATTTTAGGTGCATTGTTAGGTGGCTCTCAGCCAAGTGGAGGCTTGACAGGCAACTTATCCAATGCGAATATTGGTGAAATAGCTCAAAGTGTAATCTCTGTTATCGGTATGGCATCAAATGCTTTCGGTAGCGCTAAATAATAATAATTATGGATACCAAACCTATTGAAAAAGTGATTTGGCTGGTGGCTAAGACTGGTCTATTTTTTGCACATGCTGATGGCAAATATGATGTGCGCGAAAAGAATTTCATTGAGGGCTTCATTGACAAACTGGCTGCTATCGGCCCTGTGGATGACGTAAAGGATAAGCTAGAGCATTCTCTTAATATGAACTACAGGCTCGAAGATATCATTAGCGAGACAAAAGACCTGCTAAGTTATTTCAACCCAGTAGAGCAAGGAGCTATCAAGATAACGCTGACTCAGTTTGTTACCAATGTCATCAATGCAGACTGCGTGGAGAACAAGGCAGAGACCGCCCTCTTCGAGGAATGGAAAAAAGCATTGGAGTAATGGACGTTAAAGATTTCTGTACCGGACTTCAGCATATAGGAGTTCCTACATTGGACATTGACAAGACCATTGATTTTTATCAAGCCTTGGGCTTTGAAAAGGTATATCAACGTACCAATGTCAATGGACAACGAGTAGCATTCCTACAACTTGGCAATTTGCAGATAGAGACCTACGACAAAGAGCCGACTGCCATGAAAGCAGGTGCATTCGAACATATTGCCATTGATGTGAAGAACATCGAGGACTTGTATGAAGTAGTCAAATCCAAAGGTTTTCACATTTGCGACTCACCCATCCACGACTTGCCCTATTGGGAGCGAGGCATTAAGTACTTTAAAATTGAAGGTCCAAACAAAGAGACGATAGAATTTTGTGAGAAACTCTAATAAAACAAAGAAGGTAGCCCAAAGGGACTACCTTCTTTATTACTCCTATCACAAGGATTAGAACTTAGGCAATTCCCAACCATAACGATATTCACGGCGGAAGAACTGATTAGCCTCAGGCAGATTGGTAATCTGCATCTTGTTAGCATCGTATTCCAACGTGATGTGACGCTGCTGTGACAGCACAGCGATGTTGGTCAGCAACATGATCTCAGTCAACTTAGCAGCTACGTCGAAGTTGTTGGCAGCCTGACGCTTCTCTTTGATTGCCTCTACCCAGTCAACATAGATGTTCTTTGGACGTGGCAAGGTCTTAGCAGGTTCCTTCCATCCTGGACGAGCAGGGATGAACTCAGGCGTAGCACCGTGGGTTCCGTGCATCAACATGCCCTTTGTACCGATGTACAAGCACTCCTGCAACTGACGGTTTGGCTCCAGTTCCTTTGGACGAGAAAGTTTGATACCACCATCAGTCCAGTAAACAGTAACCTCAGGCATCTTTTTACCATCTACTGTACGAGCTGGGAAGTGATACTGGCAGAGCTCAGTGATTGGCAGGTACTCATCATTGAACGGAGTGGTAGTAGCCTGGATCTTGTCAGGCATACCCAAACCTAATGCCCAGATAGGAGCATCGAAGGTGTGTGCACCCATATCACCCATA
>JAEEOD010000265.1 GCA_016284115.1 Bacteroidaceae bacterium | reverse complement strand
GACAGGCTGGAATACAGCTCGGGCTGCATCACATAGCGCCATACACCGGGATCGTTCTCGTTCTTCGTAAACTTCAGCTTCTTCTCAACTGCTTTCACTTTCATTGCCATAATTCTTTTTCTCCTCTTAAATCGAAATGGTTTAACTTTGTTGACTTTTGAAGTCCGCTATCGCGGAGAAATTAAAGTGAAAAATGGGGACGGTTCTGAATGATCCTTTTGGAACTGTAACAATAAAAATGTCGGCTCTAAACTACATTTTTTTTAAAAAAGTGTTGTTTGTTCGCAACATTTTTATTATCTTTGCAGCGTAAAGCTAAATACGAATTCTTATGGACGCATTATTCAGAAAAAGCGAAAGGCTGCTGGCCAATACACAGACGGAGATTATCCGCGAAAAGATGGATGATATTCACTGGAACGCCCAGCTTATCAGCATTATAGGTGCTAAGGGTGTAGGCAAATCCACCCTTATTCGTCAGTATTTGAAACAACATTATGCCCTGGGCGACCGTCGCGCGCTGTACTGCTCAGCAGATACTGTGGATTTTTCTATGCGCACGCTGGTAAGCTTGGCTGAAGAGTTCGTGATGCGCGGCGGCGAACTGCTGGTCATCGACGAGATTCACAAGTACCATTCCAGTACGTCGGATTGGAGCCGTGAAATCAAGGAAATCTACGAACTGTTCCCTGACCTCAAGTTGATTGTAAGCGGTTCGTCGCTGCTTCAGTTGAAGGAAGGTGACGTTGACCTCTCTCGTCGTGCTATTAAATATACGATGCTTGGCTTGTCGTTCCGCGAGGCACTCCGTTTCTATCACGGACTGTCGTTCCCCCGTTGGTCGTTGGAAGACATTTTGGCCCATCCTTACGAACTATGGCAGGAGGTTTCCTCGAAATGTCGGCCTGTCGCCCTGTTTAAGGAATACCTGGAGAAAGGTTACTATCCTTTCCTACTCGAAGGCGAGGGGGAGTATTACACCAAGATTGAGCAGGTGGTTAACTATATCATTGAAACCGAACTGCCTCGCATCTGCAAGGTCGATGTGGCCAACGTCAGGAAGCTGCAGGCGCTCATCGCCCTGATTTGCAGCGAGGTGCCCTTCGAACTGAATGCCAACAGGATAGCTGCCGCCCTTGAGATTGCCCGCGATACGGTGGTGGAATATCTCAAGTATTTGGGCGATGCCAAAGTGCTGAACCTACTGTATTCCGACAAGAAAAAGATAGGTAAACTAACCAAGCCCGACAAGGTATATCTGGAGAATCCGAACATCATCTACGCGCTGGCTCCTACGAAGGTGGACATCGGCACCCTGCGCGAGACCTTTGCTATAGGTAGCCTTTCAGAGTCGCACAACGTGGAGTACGGTAAGGCACAAGGCGACTTCAAAGTAGATAGCAAATACACCTTCGAGATCGGTGGCCGCAGCAAGAGCTTCTCGCAGATTGCCGGTGTGAAAGACTCATATATCTTTGCCGATGATTGGGATATGCCCGACGGAGCCAAGCTCCCCCTCTGGATGCTGGGATTCTTGTATTAAAGCGATGCTCACACGGTGCCTGTCACCCTGTGAGGCGGCATCCTTGGCCACCTCGGCGGTGGGATAGAAGGTACCCAGCGAACCCAGCTGAACAGGCACACCCTGCGCTACCAGTTCGGGCAGACTGTCGGTAATCTGAAGCAACACACCCTCGACGATAGCTCGTCCGTAGATGCTGCCATGATCCACCATGTGCTGTGCGAAACCACGCAACGAAAGGGTCTTCTGCGTATCTACCTCGGGGTAGTACTTACCGTAGCCCGCGTTCGTGCTGATCTTGTTCTTACGAAGGTTAATACCCAATGCAATTTTCTCTACTGCCATAGTTTTAAATTTTTGGTCGAAAAGGTTAAACAATAGGTTTGTTGTGTGTTTTTCAGATGAAGAGCAAGTTTATAGAGTTGCATCTTCACTGAGGGTGCAAAAGTGGAGCAAGGTAGGTGGATTCTGACTCGCTTGGCCTTCGCAGATCAGCTCACGTTTGCCATTGCTTTTCCTCGATTGCGATGCAAAGGTACGAATAATTATTAATACCTTAAAATATTATGCCATTATTTTTCCCGGAAATAACACCCAATCTCTCGGAATGCCTCTAAATAAAGGGACTCCGAGAGGTCGAAATTTTATTTTTTTTCGTGAATCATGGGGACTGGAACCGGTGAATCATGGGGACTGGAACAATGATAGCAGCGCAGCGAAGATCAGTGTTCCTGTCCCCTGTGATTCGCATCCGGCACAGCCGGAAACATCCCCTGTGATTCGCATCCGGCATAGCCGGAAACATCCCCGGTGATTCGCATCCGGCACAGCCGGAAACATGAAAATCCTTTACACATTTTTCGCCCCTGTTTTCTTACTCCCTCCTGAACCATGAACCCTTAACCCTTCACCGTTCACCCTCTTCCTTTGCGCGCGGCGCTTACTACTACTAAACGGGCGGTTTACTTCTTTTCGATCGACCGTTTAGTAGTAGTAGATTGAAATCGGTGTTTTTGAGGGTGTTTTCGGTATTAGCCAGTCACAGATCACAGATCACAGTTTTCTCAGCAGCGAATATCAATCTCGTGCGAAATTATTTTACAAAATAATTACTATATAATATAATATATATATTATATATATAGTAAACCTCTTTTTCTCATATTCTACCTACCTCCAAAGAAACTGTGATCTGTGATCTGTGACTCACTCCAGCGTGCCATGATAAGCATATTTTTCCACAAATCCTTGCTAGAATTTTATTATATTTGCACTCGAAAGCCGAAACTTTTGCATAAAAGAGCACTAAAACAATAAGAATTGTATGAAAAAGAAAGATATTATTTATAAGAGCATAATGAGATTGCTGCCACTAATTGTAGCAATACCAATTTTTTCGTGTTCAAGTCCATCAGCGAAAGCTCCACAGGACGTCGATCCGTATCCTGTCAAGTACGAGAACGAATATAGCCCATACCGATGAGAGCGTGGTCGTGGATGGTGCAGGCATGAACAGTCACGTTATGACCGATGGTGACATAATTGCCGATATGAGTGGGACCTGTATCGAAGGTCACATGGACGCATGAGCCATTCTGGATATTCGTGCAGTTGCCGATGGTGATGGGAGCCACGTCACCACGGACAACGGCATTGAACCATACGGAACACTCGTCGCCCATCGTCACGTCTCCTACAATCGTGGCGTTCTCGCTGAAATAACAGTCTCGCCCCCACTTGGGAGCGAGACCGCGATAACTTTTAATCAGAGCCATAATTAGAGGTTCGGATTGATTTTGTTCCACTCAGAGATGGGAGGAACGATGTTCAGTGTCACCAGTTCGTCGCGCATCTTGCAGAGGTGCTCGTAGCTCTGATCGAGCTTGGCATTCTCCTCGGCTACACCCTCGGGAGAGAATACGTCGTAAAGACAGATTTCACTTGTCAGACCCATCATCAGGGCAGACTGAGCCATGTTCGAACCAATCATTCCGGCTGCGCCGACGATGGTCAATTTTTCGTTTGTTAAAAATGCCATAATGTATAATTATAATTTAAAAGTTGTATCAAAAAGTGCTGCAAAGATACGAAAAAAAATGTATATCCATTCTTTTGACTATTAATCTGTGTTAATCGGTGAGATTTATGCTACTTATTATGTATCTTTGTCAACAGAAAATAGCAAAACCATAGTAAGGTTTATGAAACGACAACAACTGATATTAGGCTTAATGATGA
>JAEEOD010000264.1 GCA_016284115.1 Bacteroidaceae bacterium | reverse complement strand
GTTTTCTGGAATACCACTTTTGACAGTGAAGCCGTTAAAAGCGGAAGGCTGCCGAAAAACTTGTATGTAAATAGCAAAGCGGTACTTGCCTGTTCATGGTTGCCATAACTTTGCACAATAAAAGCCATGCCTGGGATGAACTGATAGGGAAACTGTTGTGTGACTATACAAATAACAATATGGATTTAACTTAATTGTTCTATAAATGCAAAGACTATATTGCTTCATGTTTCATATTCCCTGGAATTGACTAAATAAAATTGGGTAACATTGACTATTAAGCAATTTTTTTGATGCCAGAAACTATATTTTTGACAAAAGGTTATGTCTTTTGTTGAAAATATGCTATCTTTGCAATCAATAATAATATAATAAGGTGTAAATATGGAAACTAAGGACCTAAACAGGATTAAAGTAGTTCTTGCAGACAAGAAAAAGACGAACAAGTGGCTTGCAGAACAGTTGGGTAAAGACCCTGCAACTGTTTCCAAGTGGTGTACAAATTCTGCTCAACCGAACCTTGAAAACCTGATGGACATTGCCAGATGTCTGGAAGTAAATGTCAATGAATTGCTGCGGATGTAGCGTAGGTTATTCAAATGCAAAGTAAGAGATAATGGGGGGTGTGTAGAATAATAACTAAAAACGGTAGTAATATGAATGGCGACATGGGTGGTTTTGCTACTTTCGACAATATCAATAACAAACTGATAGATGATTTGAAAGTACAATTGAGAGAAGGCTGTAAGCTACAGATAGCTGCTGCCAGTTTTTCAATCTATGCTTATGAAGCATTGAAAGAGGAACTGGAGAAAATCAAGGAGTTACAGTTTATTTTCACCTCACCCACTTTCAATAGTTCTGAAACAGGCAAGAAGGAGAAACGAGAGTTTTTTATTCCCAAGCTGAATCGCGAGCGCAATCTTTATGGTTCCGACTATGAGATACGTTTGCGCAATCAGTTATCACAGAAAGCCATTGCACGTGAATGTGCAGAATGGATTCGTCAGAAAGCTTGTTTCAAGTCAAATAAGACCAACGAGCAGATGATGGGCTTCATCAATCTGGATGACATAAGCTATTCTCCTATCAATGGGTTCACAACGGTTGACCTTGGTTGCGAGCGTGGCAACAATGCCTATACGATGATTCAGAAAGCCGAAACGCCATTCTCGAAAGCATACATTGATTTATTCAATCAACTATGGAATGATAGTAGTCGCTTGCAGGTTGTTACGGATGAAGTTATTGACAGCATCAGTAATGCCTACAAGGAGAATGCTCCTGAGTTCCTTTATTTCGTGGCTCTCTATAACATCTTCAATGAATTTTTGGAGGACATTAGCGAAGACGAACTGGCAAATGAAGCAACAGGTTTCAAGAACTCCGCCATTTGGAACAAGTTGTATAACTTCCAAAAAGATGCCGCCCTTGCTATTATCAACAAATTGGAGAAGTACAACGGCTGCATTTTGGCGGACAGCGTTGGTTTAGGAAAGACCTTTACGGCATTGTCAGTCATCAAATACTTTGAAAGCCGTAATCGTACCGTATTGGTACTCTGTCCCAAGAAGTTATTTGAGAACTGGAATACCTATCGTCAGAACTATGTGAACAATCCTTTGGCTCGCGACCGCTTCAATTATGATATTCTTTATCATACTGACCTATCGCGAGAAAGCGGACGAAGCAATGACCTTGACTTAGAGCGTGTGAATTGGGGAAACTTCGACCTTGTTGTTATTGACGAGAGCCATAACTTCCGCAATGGAGGCAAAACATCTACGGATGAGTTTGGCGAAAATCCAAAGGAGAATCGCTACTTACGTCTGATGAATAAAGTCATTCGTGCTGGTGTAAAAACAAAAGTGTTGATGCTCTCTGCAAATCCAGTCAATAACCGCTTTAATGACCTGAAGAATCAACTACAATTGGCTTACGAAGGTGAGGCAAAGGCTTTTGATGAATTGCTGCCAACCAACAGGGGTGTTGACGATATCTTCCGCCA
>JAEEOD010000263.1 GCA_016284115.1 Bacteroidaceae bacterium | reverse complement strand
AACTCAGCCCTCACAGCGGCAAAAACATAAAAAAGTCTCTGCTCACGGCTGGATTGGGTCCACGCATTTGCTTTTTAATGTTTTTGCCAGACGAAGAGGTGATTTCGCAGAAATGATGGGTGTGAGGGGTGAAGGTCGGGGAGCTTGCTCACCAGAGCTCACATCCTCACAGACATCAAGGCACGCAGTGCCCACCGCTTCGACTGGTGTTCTTTCTGTTTTCTTCAACATCTTTCGCCCTTTTCGATTTCGCTTTAGCGACTTACCCGCAGCTCTGCTGCTTTACCCGTGCGTAGCACCTTACACGCTGCGCAGCAGCTTTACTCGCGCTTTAGCGCTTTACCCGCCGCAGGCCTTCACCCTTGCGCAGCCTCCTCCGCATACGCACTGATCAGAGCGATGGCGACTGAGGACATTAGGAATATAAAAATAGCACCTTCCATAACTTTCAAGTTTTTAGTTCAACAATAAAAGAATGTCGGTGAAAGGACTGTGCAAGCCGAACCAAGAAAGCAGCGAGAGCAGAGTCAAGTTTACTTGAACTATGCCGAGTCGCGTTCGAAGTAGACGAATGTCAAGTGCAATGGAACTTGTTCCAATTGCCGAGGCGCAGCCAGTTCTCGCACCCGTACCATCAGGTATCGGGTGCAAATATACAACAGGGGGTGTCCCAAAGGTCGGGACACCCGAAAATGATTTATACTATTTTAAGATTTCCATCCTGCTTTTTTATCGTTTTTCACATAACATTTCCGCACTCTGCCCACGCTTTAGCCTTTGCCCGCCCTCAGGGCTTTGCTCGCAGCAGAGCTGCTCATTGGTACCTTCCCAGTGCATCATTGATTAGGCGATGCATCCTCTCGCGCAAGTCAGCCGGCTCTAGCACCTCGATGCCCGCCGCGTGCGTCAGCAGCTGCCCGAGGAAGTCGCTCGTCGGCCGCAGGTCGAGCGCGAAGTCGGTGTAGCCGTCGTTCGACAACAGCTCGCGCTGCGATTGGTGCAGTGGCAGCGTGCGCAGATAGGCAGGTGTCTTCCCATATGCGCGTAGCACCACGTGCGCCATCGGCGTTCCATCCGTGAGCACCCCGAAGTACTCCGAAAAATACCTCTGTGGCGAGAAACCGCTTGGCATCGTGAAGTTCTCCTTCGTCAGCTTCAGCGACCGGATGCGGTCAAGAGCATAGATGCGCATCTGGTCCTCGTCGTTCAGTGCCAGCAGATACCAGCGGCGGTGGAACAGCTTCAGGGCATACGGGCACACCGTCTTCACATACCCCTCCTGCCCGAACTTCTGATAGCCCATGCGCAGGCGGATGTTCGACTTGATGCCAGCGAGGATTGTCGCGAGATACTCCTCGCCCGACGGCACATTTTCCAGCACCAGCCGCTCCTTCACAGCAGTGCTGTCCGCCAGCACCCCATGCACCGCCAGCGTCGAGTACAGCCAACTCTCGATGCTCTCGTCGTAGAGTATCTCCGGGTTGCTGATGTAGTATCGGTACGTCTTCGGGGCACATTCAATGATCACACCAAACATATCGAGGATGGCGTCGCGATGCCGGTTGAACGACGACCGCTGCAGCACCTTCCCTCCCGCCACCTGGTCCTCCAACCATTTCCGCCCGAGTTCCTCAAACGTCAGTCCATCGTAAGCCTTCAGCATATTGATAATCCAGAAGTACTGTTGAAAAATCTGTGCAGGTTTCATGTCTTTCTCGTTCCGTCAGTTTTTATTCTTTTATGTTTTGGGTTGTAGTGTTGCAACCATTTGTCCGAATCCATCGAGCAATGGTTCTGTCTGCAAAGATACGATTAAGCGAGGACAATACCAAAAAGAAACTCGTTTTTTTTGAATTGTCGAGCGAAAGTATCTTCGACGAAGTCAAAGTTAGCAAACTTTTTTGAATGGCAATGCATCCGGCCCCATCTTTTTTGTAGTATTTAGCTAAGGAGAAAAGGAATGATAGGAAAACTTTTCCCCCTTCCCGTTTGCGGTTATTCAGAAAAAAGATGTAACTCTGGCTTCGCCCAAGATAGGATGCGTCTTGACAATAAAAGAAAAAAAACGTTTTTTTCTTTGTTTTGTGCTCGACTTTCACTATCTTTGCAATCGATAAACAATCATATTAAACGATAATAACAAAAGGAGTTCACAATGGGACTATTTGATTATCTATTTTACAGAGTATATATTCATTATCAAAAACATGGAGAATATGACCTTTGGGGACCTTCGATTTTTGTAGGGGCTTGTATGGTGTTGCTTTCGTCGCCTATTTGGTTGGAAGCATATTATATCCTTTTTGGAAAAGAACATTATAGAATATATCTCGTCACAGTTTGTATTATTACAATATTGTGGTCATTTTTAAGGTATAAGAAAAGGAAAGAGAGAATCATTATGAAATATGCCAATTCTAAATACAATAGACGAATTCCAATATTCCTAATTTATAGTATGACTATTGTATTCTTTATAATAGCTGTTGTATGCATTTCGTTATTAAAGCATTTTATTCTTGACCCTTATCATCTTGAGGGCATACTTGTCACATGAAGAATTCACATACTTGGCCTCGCCCACGGCCTTTCCTCTAAAGGGAGGATAGTTCTTCTGTCCCGTCTGTCTTCAAAAAAGTTCGTCTGTTCTTATTAATACTTAATTCTGAAATAGTCGAGTATGGCTTTATAGTTGTCCTGTGCAGAGAGACAGGTGTCTGTAAGATAGCCATTGATATGTCCCCACTCGCGCAGACCACGATAATAGAACATCTTCAATTCGTCGGTGATGATGAAGGGGACGACACCACTACGCAGGCACTCTTTAAACATGACGAGACGACCGACACGCCCATTACCGTCTTGGAACGGGTGTATCTTCTCGAAACGGACATGATAATCGAGGATATCTTCTAACGTGTGCTGCTGCTTAGCATTGTAGTCTTCTGTCAGCCGTTGCATACTTTCATGCACACGTTCAGGCTCACACGTTTCCTCACCACCCACTTCGTTGGGTAGTCGTTTGTAGTCGCCTACGGCAAACCAGTCTTTGCGACTGTCGGATGTGCCTGATTTCAGGATGCCATGCAGTGTTTTCACCAGTTCTTCCGAAAGCGGTTCTTCTGCCTTGTCGATAATCAGGTCGATGCAACGGAAATGGTTCACCGTCTCTACGATATCATTCACGTTCACAGTCTCGTCGGCTGTCACACCAATGGTATTCGTTTCAAAGATAAAGCGCGTCTGGTCGTGCGTCAGACGGCTACCCTCGATATGGTTCGAGTTATAGGTTAGGTCTATCTGCGTTTTGTGATAGATACCGCCTTTCATCTTCATCTCTTTCTGCTCACGAAGGGTGGCAAGCAGCGGTGATGCCTTGAATGTGTTTTCGTATTTCATTTGGTGAATATGAATTTTCGGCAAAGATACGATTAAGCGAGGACAATACCAAAAAGAAACTCGTTTATTTTTGAATTGTCGAGCGAAAGTATCTTCGACGAAGTCAAGGATAGCAAACTTTTTTGAATGGCAATGCATCCGGAGGCATCTTTTTTTGTAGTATTTTTCTAAGGAGAAAAGGAATGATTGGAAAAATTCACCCTTCCCGTTTGCGGTTATTCAGAAAAAAGATGTAACTTTGCAGGTTAGAAAACCTATAATTATAAAGTATGGACAAAGTTGATATTAAACAATTCATAAATACTATACAATGTTGTGATTGTCTTGATGGTATGCGCAAGCTCCCCGATAATTGCGTTGATCTAGTAGTAACCTCACCTCCATACAATCTTAAAAATTCTACTGGAAACGGTATGAAGGATGGAAGAGGCGGCAAATGGTCTAACGCGGCTCTTATCAATGGTTATGCAACTTACGACGACAACATGCCGTATGACGAATATTGTAAATGGCAAAAGGATTGCCTCACTGAAATGTACCGACTTATAAAAGATGATGGTGCCATTTTTTATAATCACAAGTGGAGAGTTCAAGGTGGCTTAATTCAAGATCGGCATGAAATAGTACAAGATTTCCCAGTTCGTCAAATTATTATTTGGAAACGTAAAGGTGGAATTAACTTTAACCCTGGCTACTTCTTGCCCACCTATGAAGTAATATATCTTATCCCAAAGAAAGATTTCAAACTTACTCCTAAAAGTAGCGGCTATGGAGACATCTGGGAATTTATGCAGGAACAGAAAAACGAACATCCGGCTCCCTTCCCTGTTGCCCTAATAGATAGAATTATTAGGTCAACGTATGCAAAGGTTGTGTTAGACCCTTTTATGGGAAGCGGAACTACAGCTGTAGCAGCAAAAGCCCTAGGAAGAGATTACATAGGTTTTGAAATTAGCGAGAAATACGTTGAACTTGCTAATGCCAGGATTAATGGGACACAAATAAAACAGAAACTAGAATATTCACAACTTGATTTATTTTAGATATGGCAACAACATTGAAGCTTATAAGCAAGGAAGAACTTATTGTAAAGTTCAAAGAGATAGAGGCAAAGGGATGGATTAAATGTCCTCCTAAACGCAAAAGGAACGATGGCTCTGTAGGTAATCTTCTTGAAGACCTACTAGGCATACCCGAAAACAATCTTCCAATTCCCAATGCTGCAGAATGGGAACTGAAAGCGCAGCGTGCAGAAACATCCTCACTTGTGACACTTTGCCACCAAGAACCTTCCCCACGGGCTGCGAAACTTGTTCCTGATATGCTTTTGCCTAAATATGGCTGGCCTCATTCAAGAGCTGGAATTGATTATCCTAAATATGAAATGTCTTTCCGTGCAACACTAAATGCAATTACATATACTGACAGAGGCTTTAAAGTGAATGTCAATCGCAAAGAGGAACGAGTTGAAATCGTATTTGACAGCAGTATGTGTGACGAATCTGTTCATGGGGATTGGCTCAAAGGAGT
>JAEEOD010000262.1 GCA_016284115.1 Bacteroidaceae bacterium | reverse complement strand
CCTGACGAATAAGTACTATTAAACGGGAAGAAGAAGAACGGCACGGCAATGGGCAACGGCACATCTTCCACCACTAAATAGGCTGGACCCGTCACCACATTCTTCTTTGGACGCACCTTTGCATAGGTCATCTGCATATAGAAATGGGGGTGTTCATGGTTTTCGCAAGTGGTGTAAATACCCTGTTTGAGGTAAATCTCATCATTGGCCCCTTTCTTGGCATTATTACCAATGACATAACCTTCACCCTGTTGAGTGACGATGTTGCTTATAATACCTTTTTTGCTAGTAAAGTTATAACGTATCTGGTTGGTCTCATAGGGTGTTTCCCCTTCAGTAAAGACAGGCTTTCCTTGTACAACTCCCAACGAGTCTTCACGTCCATAGGCAAAAACGGTAGTACTGTCGATGTTCATAGAGATTACATCAGCAGCCAAGTTGATTTGCTCATAAGTAACCTTTCCCTCTCCATAGAGGTGGGCAAAACCATTTTGCGTAAAAACGATAGAGTCGGAAGCCTCGAAATCGACAGGAGCAGTGATGGATTCCTTTCGTTGGGGAACACTGTCTGTCGCTAATGAGTCAGTCGCCAAAGAGTCGAGCGCTAATGAGTCGAGCGCTAATGAATCAAGCGCTAATGAGTCAGAGGGCAAAACAGGATTGGTCTCCTCTGTATTAAGGGGTGACACACGGGTATTACGACGGCGTTGCGCACTTGCATCCATAGTAAAGGATAGAAGTGACACAATGCTTAATAATAATATGATAGCTCTAAATCTCAATAGCTTATCTAATATTACACTTGGCTACAATGAGCCATAATCGTACAAAAGTAGTAATTAAATGAATAAATCTCGCAGATTTAACGGTTTTTTAATCCTTAAAGGAAAATCTGGCACCAATGATCGAAGCGTTCTACCCCCTCTTCACCAAATTTGAGTAGACTCTTGCGTGCTTGTTCTATCGTCTTTTCTTTGGCAAGTCTTGTCTTGGAAAAAAACTTGTCAGCGAAGCATATCAACTGTTCTTCAAGACTGATGGGTAACATATCACGATGAGGCACTGGAAGATCTTGCGCCTCAATTTGTAAAAGGGAAAGGCCTGCACCAGTATGGCGTTCACACACCAACGCATGACGTTCATAGCCCTCACGACGCATCAGTTCTGCGCCCAAATAACCATGACAGATATAACGATAGGTGCCAAAGCACTGTATGGCGGGAGCATCACAAAGGAAAATACCTATGTCATGCAACAAGGATGCTTCCTCCAAAAATTGTATGTCAATCAGAAGTTTAGGATGAGCCTCGGCTATTTGCAACGCTTTTTTTGCCACCTGCTCACTATGGGTAAGCAGTATGTTTCTCAACTGGTTCTCGTCGGGATAATATTTATTTATTATGGTATATGGGAACGAATTAGTGTCCATTTTCTCTTATTTTTTGTGCAAAAATACAAATGTTAGAGATAAAACCTAAGCAATAAAGCAAGTTTTCAGTATTTTTGATTTAAATTTGCAGTGCAATTAGATATATGGCTTCATTTAAACACATATTAGGGTTAGTTGGACTACTATTATTTTGCTGCCTAACTATAGCGGCCAAAGATTTTGTTGTAGTGATTGATGCCGGACATGGTGGGCACGACTCGGGCGCTGTGGGGAAGACTGCAAAGGAAAAGAACATCAACCTCAAAGTAGCACTAAAATTAGGCAAACTCATAGAAAGCAAATGCAACGACGTAAAAGTGATATATACTCGCAAGACAGACGTGTTTGTCAACCTGAACCGCAGGGCAGAGATAGCAAATGAGGCGAAAGCCGACCTATTCATCTCCGTACATACCAATGCGCTGGCCAACAACCATACGGCAAGAGGTGCCTCTACCTGGACATTGGGTTTGGCACGTAGCGATGCCAACTTGGAGGTGGCTAAACGCGAAAATGCAGTAATCCTTTACGAGGATGACTACAAGACACGCTATGCTGGTTTTGATCCCAACTCGTCAGAGTCGTATATCATCTTCGAATTCATGCAGGATCAGTTCATGTCCCAGAGCGTACATTTCGCCTCGATGATTCAGCAACAGTTCAAGAGCAATAGCAAAAGAATTGATAGTGGTGTTCATCAAGCTGGGTTCTTGGTATTAAGAGCCACTTCGATGCCGAGCGTATTGGTGGAACTGGGTTTCATTTCAACCCCTGCAGAAGAGAAGTATCTCGTGAGCGAAGAAGGTAGTACCTCGATGGCTAACAGCATCTTCAATGCTTTCCTAGCATACAAGACAGAACAACAAGCTCGTGAGGCAAGTGTAAACAACACCTCTGCTTCATCAGTCAAAGCAGACAATGAGGACGTGAAGCCTATTGCTAACGTGAAACCTACGCCTGCCAAGACTGAACCTGCAAAAGCTGAGACAAAGAAAACAGAAACCAAGAAAGCAGAATCTAAGAAGGATACTACTAAGGAACAGCCTAAAAAAGCAACTGCCGCATCTGGCGATGCCCCTGTGTTCAAGATTCAATTTCTCACATCATCTACGAAGTTGGCTAACAATGACAAACGACTGAAAGGATTGCAGCCTGTGGAGTATTATGTTGAGAATGGCACCTATAAATATACATATGGCGCTTCAACTAATTACAACACGGTGAAAAGCAAACTAAAGACAGTAACTACCAAATTTAAGGATGCTTTTATCATCGCTTTTAAGAATGACAATAAAGTGAATGTGAACGATGCTATCAAAGAGTTTATGCAAAACAAGAAATAAATTAGAATTGATATGAAAGGATTCAATAAAGAAGTTAAGATAGGAATTGCCGGCATTATTGCCTTATTCTTATTGATATATGGTATCAATTATCTGAAAGGCGTGAGTCTCTTCAAACCAAGCAGGTACTTTTATGTGCAGTTCGAGAATATTAACGGATTGGCAAAATCAAGTCCTGTTTTTGCCGATGGCTTCAAAGTGGGCGTTGTAAGTAATCTGAAATATGACTATGTTCATCCGGGCAATGTGGTAGCAGAGATTGACGTTGCTCCCTCGCTTCGTATTCCTAAAGGCTCAACCGCTGAACTGCAAAGCGACTTGTTGGGAGCTGTGAAATTGAACCTGCTCTTGGCAAACAACCCACGTGAGAAATTGGAATATGGTGATACTATAATGGGTAGTGTCAACGCAGGTGCTTTGGGCAAAGCAGCAGCCATGATACCTACATTGGAGAAAATGTTGCCCAAGCTCGACTCCATCATGGCATCATTGAACACTTTGCTTGCAGATCCTGCCATACCAGCAACCCTACACAATCTTGAAGGCTTAACAGCTAGCCTCAACAACAATAGCCGACAGTTAGAGCGAGTGATGCGTGACGACCTTCCACAACTTACTGGCAAATTGAATGAGATAACAGATAATTTCAGTATCATCAGCAGTAATCTCAAACAAATTGACTATGCGGCTACCATGAATAAAGTGGACGAAACACTAGCAAACGTTCAACAGATAACTGATAAATTGGAACGCAAAGACAATACTGTGGGCCTGCTTCTAAATGACCCTTCTTTGTATAACAATTTGAACCAAACTGCCGCTAATGCCGCCAGTTTGCTAGATGACTTACAGAATCATCCAAAACGCTATGTTCACTTCTCCTTATTTGGCAAAAAAGATAAGGCAGGAAAGCCTTAATTTAGATTTCCTCTAAATAAATATCACTACATTCATGCTAGTATGAAGAAATGCAAAACTAATTATTTATAGGCATATTCAAAACCACCTTGAAAGATTAAGAGAAGAGAAAGTTGCTTTTGGAGAATGTACTTAAAAATAGCTGAATTTCAAGAGGCTATAAAAACACAAATAGTATGAATATGTGTCATAAAAACACTCAAAATACAAAATGCTGAAACTTAGTATCTTGTAATTTGTACTAATTTTCCAAGAAAAAAGTCATTTGTTTATTTGAAAAAAGATATTCAACTTTGTATCCGAGAAAATAAGCAAATGACGAAATTAGGTCAACATAGTGTACAAAGCATAGACTTTACCACTCAATGGTCAAAATGTCTGCAAATCATCAAGGATAATGTTAGTGAACAGATATTCCTAACTTGGTTTGCACCCATTGTACCATTGAAATACGAGAACAATACTCTGCACATCAGCGTACCAAGCCAGTATTATTATGAATTTCTGGAAGAAAGGTTCTTGGATCTGATGCGGAAGGTGCTGTATAAGTATTTCGGTGAGGGCACTAACCTGGAATATCAAGTAATGGTAGATCAGGAAAGTCAGACAACCCTTGACTATAAGTCTACCCAACGTACCATTTTGCCACTTCCAGCAAAGCCTATTGCAAACAAAGGACTGCCACAAGGCATTATCAGCGAGCTGGATCCGCACTTGAATCCTGAATGCAATTTTGACACCTTTATCGAAGGCATGAGCAACAAGTTAGCCCGCAGTGTAGCAGAAGCGGTAGCTAAAGAGCCAGGCAAGACATTCAATCCTTATTTTATCTATGGTACTTCAGGTGTAGGAAAGACACACCTTGCCAATGCCATTGGTTTGAAGGTGAAGGAGCTGAACCCTTCTGCCCGCGTGCTATATGTTTCAGCACACCTATTCAAAGTGCAGTACACTGACTCGGTGAGGAACAACACATTGAATGATTTCATCAATTTCTATCAGACTATTGACGTGCTGATTATTGATGACATCCAGGAATTTGCAGGAAATACAAAAACACAAAACACATTTTTCTATATATTCAACCAGCTACACCAAAATGGCAAGCAGTTGGTGATGACCGCCGACAGGGCTCCCATGTTGCTTCAGGGTTTGGAAGACCGACTGATTACACGCTTCAAATGGGGTATGGTGGCAGAATTGGAAAAGCCTTCACTCGACCTCCGCAAAGATATCCTGCGTAGCAAAGTGCAACGTGATGGATGGGTATTTCCTGAAAGCGTGATTGACTTCGTAGCTGAACACGTTACGGGTAGCGTGAGAGATTTGGAAGGCATTGCTATTTCTATGATGGCTCAAGCTGCCATATTTAACAAGGATATCGATATGGAGTTGGCTCGCCAGACCGTCAAGAAACTGGCATACGTGGAAGAGAGAGAGATTACCATTGACGATATTGTAGAAACCGTCTGCAAGCATTACGGACTTGAAATTGCTTCCATTCAGACCAAGTCCCGCAAGCACGAGGTAGTACAGGCAAGGCAGATTGCTATGTTCTTGGCTAAAGATAATACTAATTTTTCTACTGCTCGCATCGGCAAGCTTATCGGTAACAGAGATCATGCTACAGTGTTGCATGCTTTCAAAACAATCAAGGAACTGGAAGAGGTAGACAAAAACTTCCATGAAGAACTGGAAGAAATCCGCATCGCATTAAAGAATAAATAATATACTTATTTCTAAGTACTTACCGTGGAGAAACAAACTTATACCTACGATCAAGCTTTCGAAGCGTCGTTGAAATACTTCGAAGGAGATGAACTTGCCGCTCGTGTTTGGGTGAACAAGTATGCCATGAAAGATTCATTTGGGAATATCTATGAAAAATCACCAGAGGACATGCATTGGCGTATCGCCAACGAGTTGGCTCGTATGGAGAAGAGATATCCAAACCCTCTCAGCGCTCAAGAGTTGTATGACCTTATGGACCATTTCAAATACATCGTTCCTCAAGGCAGTCCGATGACTGGCATTGGTAACGATTTCCAAATTGCTTCATTATCTAACTGCTTCGTGGTGGGTGTCGATGGTGAAGCTGATTCCTATGGCGCTATTTTTAAGATTGACGAAGAGCAGGTTCAACTGATGAAACGTCGTGGTGGTGTGGGACATGACCTATCACATATACGTCCAAAGGGTTCTCCCGTAAAGAACTCGGCACTGACCTCCACAGGTCTCGTACCTTTTATGGAACGCTACTCCAACTCAACCCGTGAGGTTGCACAAGACGGACGTCGTGGAGCTTTAATGCTGACAGTGGCCATCAAGCACCCTGATGCAGAAGCATTCATTGATGCTAAAATGACGGAAGGGAAAGTTACTGGTGCCAATGTTTCAGTTAAGATCGACGATGAGTTTATGCAAGCTGCCGTTGAAGGTAAGCCTTATGTTCAGCAATACCCAATCGACAGTAAGGACCCTAAGGTTAAGAAAGAAATAGTTGCCAGTGACTTGTGGAAGAAGATTGTGCACAATGCATGGCAATCAGCAGAGCCAGGCGTATTGTTTTGGGACACTATTTTGCGTGAGTCTATACCAGACTGCTATGCAGACTTAGGATTCCGTACAGTAGCTACCAACCCTTGTGGTGAGATACCATTGTGCCCTTACGACTCCTGCCGCCTATTGGCCATCAACTTGTACTCATATGTAAAGAACCCATTCACTAAAGATGCTTATTTCGACTTCGACCAATTTAAGAAACATGTGCAGTTGGCACAACGCATCATGGATGACATCATCGACCTTGAGTTGGAGAAGATTGAGTTGATTCTGGAGAAGGTAAAAACAGACCCAGAGGATGATGAAGTGAAACATACCGAGTGGGAACTTTGGCAAAAGATATACAAAAAGAGTGGTTTAGGACGACGCACAGGTGTAGGTATCACCGCTGAAGGCGACATGATAGCTGCTATGGGACTGCGTTATGGCACAGAAGAAGCGATAGACTTCTCTGTGAAAGTACACCAAACACTTGCTCTCAATGCTTTCCGCTCATCCGTCGAGATGGCAAAGGAACGTGGTGCTTTTGAGATTTACGACTATAAACGCGAGGAGAACAACCCATTTATAAAGCGCTTGGCTGATGCCGATCCTGCTCTCTATGAGGACATGAAAAAATTCGGACGTCGTAACATTGCCTGTTTGACTATTGCGCCAACAGGTACAACCAGTCTGATGACACAGACCTCTTCAGGCATTGA
>JAEEOD010000261.1 GCA_016284115.1 Bacteroidaceae bacterium | reverse complement strand
GAGAAGATTTCAGTGCCGAAGCTGGCAGCTTTCTCGTAATCTGAATAGATAGAGCAGAAATAGCCTGCATTCAGACGTAATTTCTTGTTGATGTTCCAAGCACCGCCAAAGCCAACACTGTAGCTGTCGCAAGCAAATGAAGTGTCCTGCTCGTAACCATCGCTCAAACCATAGTCTGTACGCTGACCACCACAGCTGATGGTAAACTTCTCGTTGATGTCATACTCGATACCTGCCAACACCTCATGAGTACCGTGTTTCAGTTCCTTCTGACGGTCATTGCCCATCTTGGCGTTCTTATCGTCAAAGAAGTGATACTCCAGTGTCGCACGCAATTTTGGAGTGAACTCATAACCAGCAGCAAAAGTAAACAATGCAGGCATGTCGTAGCGAGTGCGGGCACCGTCCTTGTAAGGAGCTACATAAGCGTCAAAACCTCCAGCCATCTTTTCCTGGATACCTTGTCCAATGGCTGCAGCCTGCTCTGGAGAGATTTTGCCACCAATTACCAACTGCGTCAAAGGTTCAGTAACCATGGCAGTAGTATTCAGATTTGCATCCAGCACGTTGGTATCATTCTTTGTACTGATCTTGGTGCGGAATTCATAACGGGCAGCTAAAGTCAAAGGACCCTTGTGGAAGTTCAAACTGATGATAGGAGTCAAACCCCAACCTTTCTGGTCAACATCCAACTCTAACTTAGCAAGAGTACCCATGGAAGCATGATTGCCTGCAATCACATGACCACGATAGTAGCCGTCGTAGTAATTGGCACGCAGACCTACGGCACCAGCAATGTTGTCGGTAAACTTATATGTGAAATTCACCTGTCCACCATATATATATTGTTTACCCTTCATGGATGAATCAAACTTGTACTGGTCTGGAGTGATAGCAGGAATAGCGCCTCCAACAGCTTGTGACAAACCACCTGTTAATTGGGTAATGGTGCTGCCAATGAGCGCATTGAACATCGGTACACCATTCTTATATTCCACGAAACCGCCAGAGCCCACGATACCAATCATGGTAGAGATTGCCCAACGGTCTTTCTTATAAGATGCGAAGACAGCAGGCACAATAGGAGCCGATGCCTTGCCTTCATACAATATTCCATTATGCTTGATGTCGCGATACTGCCAAGGTTTCTGGAAGTTGAAAGACAACTGCCAACCTTCGTGACCCCAAGCCAATCCAGCTGGGTTAGAAAAAACAGCGTCAATATCGAACGATGCACCACGTGCCATCATTCTGTCAAATGCTATGTGATAATTAGTGTTTGTCATCAAACCACCAGCTTGGGCGATGATGCAGGTACTGAGTAACAGTCCTAAGAGGAAACTTTTCTTCATATAGTTTGTTTTAGTTAGTTTCATTTGTAACTTTTGCAAAGGTAGTAATATAAAGTTTCACGTGCAACCATTAAAAAGGAAATAATGTTGCAAAATCATTAACCTTTAATGTTTATTAACAGATAGTGGTCGATAAGGGAAGGTATTTTCCGTAACTTCGCAATATAAAATCCAAATATTATGAAAGACATGAAGTGGAAGATTCTATCTTCCGAATATTTGATTAAAAGACCTTGGCTTACTGCAAGGCGCGATATTGTGGAACTGCCTGATGGCAGAATAAATAAAGAATACTATGTATTGGAATATCCCACGTGGATTAATGTTACTGCCATTACCAAAGAGGGGCAGATGGTTCTTGTACGCCAGTATCGACATGCCTTGGGACAAACCAATTTTGAGATTGTGGCTGGTGTAGTAGAGCAGGGAGAAACTCCCATTAATGCGGCTAAACGCGAATTGTTGGAAGAAGCTGGCTATGGTGGTGGTGAATGGCGCGAATTGGCAGTAATCTCAGCCAATCCGAGCACTACCACCAATCTTACTCATTGTTTTTTGGCTACAGGTGTTGAAAAAGTGAGTGGGCAGCATTTGGATGCTACTGAGGACATCGAGGTCTATCTGTTCTCACAAGAGGACGTGAAAGAGATGATTCGCCGAGGTGATTTTGTACAGTCGCTGATGCTGGTTCCATTATTGAAGTTCTTCTCTGGATTTTAACCAACTTTCCGCCAATTCTGATGTGAGGACAAAATTGGCCTGCACACATCCATTCCGGCTCTTATCTCGTACGATTAAGTTATCTTGCTTCGCGTAAATACTTGAGCCAGGAATAAAGTTTTCGTTTCTTCAAATAATTGAGGTTGCACTCATTAGCATATGCCTCCCTCTCAAAGCTTATGCTTCGATATGCATTCCCCTTCATTGGTAAGCGGATCAGCCATTCAATGACATACCACAGGTAGAAACCCACCAATAGCATCTCCAACATTTGATGGGTATGAATGCGCTCGTGGTTCAGTAAACGTTCATCCATTTCTGTTTCAGGGTGTGTGAACAATACTCCAAACAGATTGATGGCGTTAAAACGTTTGAATGGCACATATTTGTTTTTTATAATCAGCACTTATTTCTTTAGACTTTTATAGTATTGCTTCAACATTTCTGCATCAGTTCCTTTATCCGTAAACACCTCCAGTAGAATCGGTTGACGGGTAATGTCAGCTTTGGTAAAGGCGGGCATAGCGATTTGTAATTCTTCTTCATTATGGGCAGAAAAATAAGTAAAGCTCCTGTCTTCCGCCCATGCTTTAGCAGATGCTTGATGAGCACCTGTCACATATCGCAAAGTATGATCATCGGACGTAAAGCCAGGCAAGGTCTGCATCTGAGCATTGCCTCCGTTGTTGATAACCAAAATGCGGATATTAGTACCAAAGTTTCTGTTCCACAGTGCATTCATCCCTTCAAAGAAACTCACGTCACCCAGTACGATGAAGTTGATTTTCTCGCTGGCAGTAGCATAACCTAAAGCTGTAGGCAACGCCCCTTCAGTCCCTTCCAACCCCATATTGGATTGAATCTCGATATCCTCAGGTAAAGGGAACAGTTGCGCATATCGCACCACTGAGCTATTGCCCAAATGCAATGAAGTGCCTTGTGGCAAAGTATTTATCAGTTTTCCCACCACCTGCATTCCTGAATAAGGGAAGCAAGGTACTGGCAGCTTTTCCTCCAATTGGCTCCATTGACGAGGATAGAGTGGAGGCACGTCCTCAATTAGCGGAGCTATCTTCTCAAAAAACTCAAATGGATCCATTTCGATGATGGCTGTCAGTGCACCAAAAGCATCATACACCTCACCATCTTTTGATACGTGCCAATGTTCCAATGGCTTATGTTTACGAAGGAAATACTTCAATCTACGAGAAGCGATAGCACCACCAAAAGTAATCAACAACTCAGGCATTAGGTTCTCTTGCGTCTTCAAATCCATCGGGTAGAGTAACTCTTCCATTCTGCGAATAGGATTGCCTGGCGTGGTATGATTGCTTAGACTTTCTGTAAACCACACAAACTGCTTCGACAACGTCATTTCGTGTTTCTTGTCAAACTCATAGATGTTATTCATCTGCCCAGCCACCACCATGCGTTTCTTCAGTTTGTTCAATCGCTCCACCAAAGGCTGATAATCCTGCTCATACATGTTCAGTCCTTGGTAGCGCTCCATCACACGTTCTTCTTCTAATTCAGCAGTATTGCACCCAAACGCAGGGTCGCTCAGCTGAATATTGATGTGTACGGGACCTTTTCCATGATGCTTACTCTCCAACAAAGCCTCGTTGATTAATCGGTTGCAAGTCAGCGCATCTGCATCGCTTTGTACCTCGGGCAGATTCACCGCTTTCTTCACTATTTTATCAAATACCAGTGGCTCTTTTAGACGTGATGGTAATGTGTCAGCCGAAATCACCACCAATGGCACTTGTTGGTGTAATGCTTCACCTACAGCTGGCAATAGGTTGGTCAATCCACTACCTGCAGCACAAACCACTGCCACAGGCGATACTTCATGTAAAGCCAATCCGAGTGCATAGAAACCTGCGCTTCGATTGTCGTTCATAGGGTAGCAAGTGAAACTGGATACTTGCAGAAAAGTCTGAATCAACGGAGCATTCTGACTTCCTGGACATACCACTATCTTTGTTACACCATGTGCTTTGAGCAAAACGGTAAGTTGACGAATAGATTTTTTATCACTATACATATTTTTATTTATATTGCTTTATATGACTTGAAGGTTCGACATATTTATGCGTGGTTTTATAAATTCTTCTCCATTCTATAGCAAACGAACGTTTTACCAATGATTTTCTGTGAGAAGTCTGCCAAATAGCCCATTGTCTCGTAAAAATGGATTTTGTTATCACGACTCTCTACTATGGAGGTCTGATAACCAAGTTCTTTTGCCCATGTCTCAGCTTCCTTGACAACGAGTGTGCCAAGCCCTTGATTACGATAATCTGGAAGAACTACAATACGACCAAGCATTATTTGTTTATCGTTGATAGCATAAAGACGACAAGTAGCTACTGGCAGGTAGTCGTCTACGATAACAATATACTTTGTTTCAGGCGTGTCGTGCTCATCAAACTCCACATCGAGTGGAATCTGATGCATCCTAGCCATAGCATGAATACGAACATAATAAGCTCCTGCTCGCTCCGCTGTCTTAGTCGCTCTGATAATCTCCATTATTATTACTTGATTTGCTTTCCGTCTGAGAAAGCCCTTCCGACGGTCTCGCCAAGTTGGATATAGGTATGATGAATGGGATCAAATGTGATAAGTTTCATCTTTTCAACATCAGGCTTGCCATCATCAGCTAGATATTTTTCGTCACAGAGAATATTGACAATTTCAGCTACTAGATAATAACCTGTCTCAGTTTCATCAATTTTCTGCTTCACATGGCATTCAAGTGTCATAGGAAACTCCTTAAAAACAGGCGCATTTACGTTAGGAGCTTTCTCAACTGTCCAACCAGCCTTTTCTATCTTATCTGGTGTATTTCTACCGCTCACAATACCTACATAATCAGCAGCCACCAGAGTATCAGTTGTAGCAAAGGCAACGGTGAACTCTGGGTTTTCTGCAAGATTGTCGGTTGTCTGATGAGAGCCAAGAGAGATAATGATTTCGCGCATATCCCACTGGCCACCCCAGGCAGCGTTCATAGCGTTTGCTTTATTATTCTTGTCATAAGTGCCAATAATAAGCACAGGTTGTGGAAGGAACCACGCAGTCGATTTGAAACTTTTCATTTTCCTAAAGATTTTATAATGCAATTGCAAATCACACTTTTTTTTCTTATTTTTGCATGGTGCGAAGTTACAGCATAATTATGAGAAATAAAAATAAATATGATATGATATTGAAAAAACATGTAAAAGGATGGCTCATAGCAGCTTTGCTGACGTTGACACCCAGTTTGTCTTTTGCCGACACCCATATTACTAACCTGCGTGTGCAGGACAGTGTAGAGCCTTTGGCCATTGAAGACCGCCATCCGCTCTTCAACTGGATGATGGAGAGCGATGCCATAGGCCAGTATCAGCAAGCTTACAGCCTTACCGTATGCCGTGAGAGCGACGGCAAGGTGATGTGGACAAGTGGCAAGGTAAATGGTGCCGCTTCCGTGAATGTACCTTATAGAGGCGTGGCTTTGCAGCCAGAGACTGCCTACACCTGGCAAGTGGAAGTATGGGATGCCCAAGGCAACAAATACCAGCAGCAGAGCCGCTTTGAAACAGGTCTGATGAACACCAAGCAAGCCGCATGGAGTGGGGCACAATGGATTGGCTCCAAGGAAGTAACCCTCGATGCCGCTTCCCATTTCTATTTCCAGCTTGCTACCAAGTTGCACATCGTCAAGGGCGACAAGGCCAGCATCATCCTCGGTGCCAACGATTTCCGCCTGAAGGATGCTTTCCAGAACATTGACAACCTGCAGGGCGACAACTACTTCCGCTTTGAGTTCGATTTCAGTGGCGTAGGCAGTGCCAAGGGTGCCGCCATCAACATTTACCGTGTAGGCTATGCCAAAGGCGACAAGGCCAATGTGCCTTTCCTCGCCATCAATCAGGAGAAGTTCCCAAAGAGCAATATCAATGAGCTGATTACCAACAAGACGGGTGTCTATGACATTACCATCGACATAGAAACCAGTAATGTCTATTTCACCATCAATGGCAAGGACCTGATTACGGAACCTGCCGATCCTAACCGTCGTCGTTTTGGCGGTTTTGCCGTAGGTAGCACCAACATGCGCGTTAGCAATGCTACCCGCATCAACATAGGACCTTGGGGACGCAGCCACGACTTCAATACTGCCCCCAATTTGGCAGAGATAGGCTTTGCCGCTATGCCCGGTGCTACAGTGGAATATACTGACTATCAGATAAAGAACCGTGGACAGGCTGTCAATGATGTGGCTTTCGATGCCCGTCACTACAGCATATTCAGCACACTGCCAGGCATCAAGGTAAGTGGCAATACCATCACCGTCAGCAACGAGGGCAGCAAGATGCTCATCGGACATGCCGACCCTTCTCATGGCGCCATGACCATGCTGCGTACACAATTTGCTACTACGCAGGGCAAGAAAATCAGTAAGGCCAAGCTCTATGCAACGGCAATGGGTGCTTACGAGCTCTTCATCAATGGCCAGCGCATGGGAGACAACTGGTTTACCCCTGGCGACAGCCAGTATCGTGAGACTATGGGCTATCATGCTTTCGATGTGACAAGCATGCTGCAAGACGGCAACAACGCCATAGGTGCCCAACTTAGTCCTGGATGGTTTACAGGCTACATGACCTTCACCACCAGCAACTACAATTTCTTTGGCGACCACGAGGCACTGCTCATGAAGCTCGTCATCACCTACGATGATGGTACGAAGCAGACAGTGGTATCCAATCCGCAGACATGGAAGACCTACAAGGACGGTCCTATCCGCTTTGGCAGCTTCTTCCAGGGAGAGCGTTATGACGCCAATTACGAAGCAGCCGTGAATGGCTGGAAGAATGTCGGCTTC
>JAEEOD010000260.1 GCA_016284115.1 Bacteroidaceae bacterium | reverse complement strand
AGAATAAAGATTGCCAGAGAACTCATTTGTTAACCCTTTGATTGATGAACCGTTGTAAATACGTTTTAGGGCTTATTTTACTATATTGGCGAGGCTAATATAACCTATTTTTTTGAAGTTGATTTTGCGGAATTACGAGATTTTGAAAATGTTTTGTAAATGTTTTGTAAAAGATGGAGAGTTAGGGAATTTGGGGTGCTATGCGGATAAAAAAAGATCCGGAATTCTCCGGATCTTTTTTTATATTATAAGTTATTTATTTATATAGTTATTATCGGATAACAGCTTCAGAAGCAACTTCTACAAGTGACCATTCCATTGTCTTCTCGTCAACAGAAAGTTTGAATGAACTGGTGCAACCGGTTGCAACATCACTACCACCGATTTTTAAGGTCTTTTCACCATCTTTACCCCAGGTCTGGCTATCGTCCCATTCAGGAGTGTTGGTAGTTATCTTAAATGCTGAATTAGCTTCGCACTTGTATTCAGCCGATAACCATTTACCATCGCTATAGGTCATTTCTGCAGCAGGCCAGGTACCTCCTGTAAATGAACCGCGTACATACATAGAGTCAAACTGCTGAGCTGATGCATCAGCTGGGATAACCCAGATTGACATAGCCTGTGGAGCAGCAATAGAGTTCTGAACAACAACGTCGCCTACAGTATATCCGTCTGCAACCTTGGTCCAACCTTCAACATTGGCAACTGGTTCATCTTTTTTAGTACTGTTCATAACAACTTTGATCTGGCCCCAGCTGTCTTGTACAGCCTGGCCGTTGATGTTGACAATAACAACACTGTCGGTACTTGCAGGATCAAGATTTACGTTTGCGAAGATTTGTTCTGCCGTGGTCATACGGAATGCAGGATGTTCTTTTCTCATCTTGATGTATGCTGCATAGGCATCATTAACCTTCTTCCATTCACCAGCTTTCAGATCCCACTTGAAGTCGTTGGCGCCTGTGGTGGTCTTGTAGGTGTTGTGAATTGTGCTTTCTTTATCATCCTTTGCAGCAGCTTTGGTTCTACCGAACTCTTCACCGCCGTGGATGAATGTCATACCCTGGCCTGCCATAAGAATACTGTGAGCATAAACCTGCAGTTTTTTGGTTTCTTCACCTATTTCAACAACACCGGAAAGTTCTGCAGCTTCAATCTTGTCGCGAAGGGCAAGGTTGTCGTGGCAGGTAACGTAGGACAGAGACTGTTCAGGATCTGAGAAGCCCTGTGCGGACCATTCATCTATACCTTTGGCATCTGTATGACGAACGCCTGCTGTCATACCCATGAATACGCAGGCCTTGTTACCTTCCAGTGCGTTGTCATTTTCATCGGTACCGTTGTTGTCACCATCTTTGTTTTCTTTGTCGAAAATGAAACCAAATTGATCATCAACTGTTCCGTCTTTTTTATATTTGATTTCTCCTTCTCCATCGTAAGGACCATTGCCAGCACCACCTCTCAGACAGTTTCTGATTCTGTTGTTGAATGCACCAACGTGAGCATCTTTATCTTGAGTATGCATATAGCCGGTACGAACAGGGTCAGATTTGTCTGCAAGTTGGTCTTTACCGCCACCGGCACTCCATGGTTCTGCATAAACAAGCAGATTTGCATCAGGATGCTGTTTGTTGAGGTATACACCCCAATCTGAGTAATCCTTCATACTGAATGCACCGGCGAGGTCGAATCTAAAACCGTCGATGTGGTATTCAGTTACCCAGTAATCTAGAGAATCACGGATCATCATCCATACCATGTTGTTTACTGCATCGATGGAGTTACCGCAACCAGACATGTCATACTTGTTGTAGTACTTGCTTGTAATGTTTTCGAATACAGATTTATTGTATGTATGGTTGTATACAACGTCCATAATTACACGAATGCCGTTCTTGTGCATTTCGTTAATCATGGTCTTAACTTCTTTGATTTTTGTATCGTATTCTTCAGTTCCCCATACAGAAGTGTAACGGTCCTCCGGTACGTTATAGTTCCATGGATCGTAACCCCAATTGTAGCATGATGGATCTTGTGAATCAGAATCGGAGCAGGTTGCGTAGTCGTAGATTGGCTGTAATTGAACGTGAGTTACACCGAGTTCCTTCAGGTGATCTATACCGGTCTTGATCCCGTTATAGGTGGTATCGGGCTGAACCATACCGAGGTAACGTCCTTTCTTATCTGGATCAACACCGGAAGTGTCATCAATAGTGAAGTCGCGAACGTGAACCTCGTAAATGATGGAATCTTCTCTGTTCTTTAACTCTGGCGCTGGATCCCAGCCTCCTTCAGGATCTGATTTGCTCAGATCCATCACAATATTGGCATTGCTCTTGCTTCCCTTAACCATTCTTCCGTAAGGGTCACGTACATCCTTACCGTCAACAGTGAACTGGTAGGTCTTGCCAACCAAATCACCGTCAACCTTAACTTCATAAACTTCAGAGTAGCAAGGTATTGCGGCTTTGGTCATTTCATAGGTTGTACCATCAACGGTTACTTTTACATCACTTGATGCAGGAGACCAAATTCTGAAAGTGGTGCTTTCGCTGCTATAGGTTGCGCCCAGGGTCTGTTCCTGCTTGTTGAGACGGCAGGTTTCATCCTTGGATGAATATGTCTTTTCAATCTTGTAGTTTGACGTTACAGTATCGTCGCCTTCACCGTAGCTAACGTGAAGTTCGGCTGTC
>JAEEOD010000259.1 GCA_016284115.1 Bacteroidaceae bacterium | reverse complement strand
AGCCCGAGCCCGTTATGAGGCTGCCCGCAATCGTCAGCAAGCCACCAATCGTGTGTTGGATGAACAGCAACAACGATTGGGACAGTCAACAGCAGGCGAATCTGTTGCAGAGGCCCAGTTGAATTTGGCACGTCTGAATTTCTCGTATACCGTTATCATCGCCACCTGCGATGGAGTCATGGGGCGTAAAGACATCCATGTAGGTCAGTTGGTTCAGCCAGGAATGGAGTTGGCACGTATCGTTGACGACGATTTAGTATGGGTGGTTGCCAACTACCGCGAAACACAGATGAAGCACATCCAAGTGGGATGCAAGGTGGAGTTTACAGCTGATGCCGTACCAAATGTAATCTATCAGGGTGTAGTGGAATCGATAGCCGCTGGAACAGGTTCTGCTTTCTCAACCATCCCCGTGGATAATGCCACAGGCAACTTTGTAAAGGTGGAGCAGCGTGTGCCAGTACGTATCCGTCTTTCAGAAGATAACCATGCAGGCGATATTGCACGTCTGCTGGCAGGACTGAATGTAGAAACGGAGGTGATGTACTAATGGCAGGCTGGAATCCCAATCAAGGCTTCAGTATGCCCATGTTCAATCCTTGGGTGCCTGAAAAGATACGTCCTTGGATTTACCTTCTGTTCGCATTCTTCTTCCAACTTTCCAGTGGCGTTTATTTTGGCAGTCTGCAACAACGGGTTGGAGTCACAGGCTTAATGCGTGAAGATATCCAAATGGTGGCGATGTTCGGTGTGGTAGGTGTCAACATGCCCTTTCCGTTCTTGTTCCGCTACAAGTTGCGCTTCACTAATCAGCAGCTACTCATTAATGCTGCCCTTGTGATTGCCGCTTGCAACCTGTTGAGTCTTTGGCTCATTGATACCGACTTTGGCGAGTGGAGGTTACCATTGCTTTGTGCCATCAGTTACATCGCGGGCTACTTCAAACTATGTGGCACCTTCGAGTGTTTTTCAAATATTCGCTTGTGGCTTTCGCCCAAACAAGATTTTGGTGTGTTTCTGCCATCTCTCTACATCATTATCTTGGCAGCCATGCCTGCCTCCAACTGGATATGCCAGCAACTAACCATCGCTTTCGATTCTTGGCAGATGATGCACTGGCTCATGGTGGGTTTGATGCTTATCATCGTCCTTGAAATTTACACTTGTACCCATGCCTGGCGTATGATGCACCATCAAGTGCCGCTCATTTCGCTCGATTGGTTGGGTTGTCTGTTGTGGTCGTCCTGCATGCTCCAGGTCATCTGGCTTTTCACCTATGGTGAATATTACAATTGGTGGGACAGCGCCACATGGCGCACTGTGCTTTGCTTTCTTCCCCTCACCATAGCAATCAGCATCGGGCGTATGACGCACATCCGCCATCCCTATATCGCCCCCTACGTGTCTGAACACTGGCGTCTGCTGCCGATTCTTGGCATGTTTTTCGTAGCCGAATTGATGAATGCCACACCTCACGCTCTGCAGAACACGCTTACAGGTGGTGTACTTCACTGGGGATTTACCACCAACTCGCAGTTCTCATTGCTCGAGATTCTTGGTTATGGCTGTGGTAGTGCCTTTACTATTCTTTGGGGGAAGGAAACGCCTAAATGGGGACGCATTCCGCGTTTGGGGTTCAAATATACACGATTGCTCAACGTTGGCATCGCTTGCCTGCTCCTGTATCAGGTCATGATGTATTTCATCGTCTCGCCTGTGCTCAATGTTGAAAGGCTTTACCTGCCAACATTCCTTCGTACTTTTGGTTATGCCATTTTCTTCGCAACGATGACGCTCTACCTGAAAGACCTCATCGAGTTCCCAACATTCTTCCATGCACTCACCGTCTCCGGCTTTATCCGTAATGGCGTTGCAGAGTCGATGTGTTCAGGTATCTATAGTTACGGGCTTCGTCGTCAAATAGCCGATACGCTCAACCGTGGTCTGCATTCCGACTATCAGAGTATTTTAATGGTGGCTGTTAAGGAGATGTATGGTATCATGTCTATTGTCGGTGTCTTCGTTCTGCTACTCATGTTGCTCTACGATGTTCAACCCGTGCGTTCAACCATGAGAAAAATGCCGACACTAAAAGCCCTTGGCAAACTAATAGTGAACCTTAAACCTATGGCCTCGTGACGAGATTTCACAAGAACAGCACAGCCTCCGTGCGATATGCATGGAGGCTGTGTCTTATCATTGATTCCTAATGGAATCGTCATCATTCATTTGGTATTCAAATTGATCTGATGATAAATATTTCCAATATCCAGATGAAAAATCAGATGCTTATTCGTTGATGACCAACTCGGCAATTCTGAGTCTCAAATTCCATCCCATCCATACCTTAAAGCTACTCAGAGAGCCGTTGTAATTGACGACTGTCAATCTGAACTACTGATATGTGCCGGGTTTCTTGCAGACGTAGGTCTTAGAGGCAGAATTACCTCTGGGCTGCTCGTTATGCCGCACGTCGATTTGGTCCCAAGTGCCTCGTGCATTCTTTCCTTGGAGGTCCCACAATGTAGGCTCACTTTCATATTCATCCCAAACGGAGGAATTATAGAGCGTGTAGCTCTTGATGTTGATAGGTCTGCTGGCTTTGAAAGATGCTTCCCAATCGGAACCATTCACTCGGGCTTTAATCGAAGGTTGCCAATCAGTTTTGAGGGCCTTCTTCCGGGGAACGACGAAAGAGACTTTTAATAGAAAAATATTTACAAAATATAAGAACTCTCTAATTTTTAATATTATTGCAAAAATAGGAATTTTTTTTTACGTAATATCTTACATTTCTTGTTACATAAATTATACCTATTTGAGTCATTTTCTTATTTACGCAGCGCATGTTCGATTATCGGGTTGTACACCTCTATATTTTCCGTTTATTTATTC
>JAEEOD010000258.1 GCA_016284115.1 Bacteroidaceae bacterium | reverse complement strand
TTCGGAGAGGCATTCTTCGGCGTGATGCGCCTGCGCTGGGATGGATGGACACGAAAATATCCTGCATTGCCAAAGACACATTAACTGGTTTTTAAAGACACAGTAACATATTAACAGATTATTTTTGTTATTGTGTTAATGTGTCTTTAAACCCGTTACTATGTCTACTGATCGGGGTTTTCCACGAATCCTTGATATTCAGGCACTAAGGCAGACATCACACTGTCATAGGCCTGATTTTTTGTTGCCTCCACATTCTCTGAGCCCTGCCCTACAGGATAGATAGGTTGATGGATGGTCAGGGTAAGGGGATGCCAATGGACAAACTTCATATCTCGCATACGAGGCATGATATTAAAAGAACCATTGATAGTCAGGGGGACGACAGGCAATTGCAACTCGTCGGCCAACATGAAGGCACCTTTCTTGAAGACACCCATATGGCCCGTGAACGAACGAGACCCCTCGGGAAATACCGTGAGACTGGTGCCACCCTTCAAGGTCTCACGAGCTTGGTCGTAGGTAGCTTTCACTTTTTTAGGACCACGCTTATCCACAAAAATCTGATGGGTCTTGGCACAGGCAAAGCCTACAAAAGGAATTCTACGCAACTGGTATTTCATCATCCACTTGAAATGACGATTCAGGTGACCATAAATCAGGAAGATGTCAAAGGCTCCCTGATGGTTGGCTACAAAGACATATGACTCTTTCTTATCCAGGTTCTCACGTCCCTCTACACGTACAGGAATGAGGAACAGCCACAGGATGATACGAGCCCATAAACGAGGAGGATAGTTGCCCCAGAAATGACCAAAGCCAAGGGCCGCACCTATAATGATAGAACTGGTTATGACTACCGTAGTGATGATGGTTAAAGGTAACGCAATAAACAACTGATAAGTATAGTAAAGGTATTTCATTGTTGATAATATATTTATTTTGTTATTTCTTATGAAGGGTGATAACCGTTATCTCGCCGGGCACGCCCACACGGAATGGGACAACACCACTGAGGCCATTGGAGACATAAAGGCAACGATTAGCAACGGTATAGAGTCCGCTATACTCCTTGTATTTCAAGAAGGCAGGAGACAATCCGAAAAGCGAGAACTGTCCGCCGTGGGTATGGCCACTCAATGTCAGTTGCACATGACTATGAGGCAGGATTTTACGACGCCATGCAGAAGGATCATGTTCCAAAAGAACAACGAAATCCTGCCGTTTGACACGGAAAAGAGCTGAAGACAAATCACCATTCTGCGGAAAACGTACGCCATCGCCATCATTATCCATACCAGCTATGACAAGACGCTGATCGCCACGATGAATAAAGCAACGTGCATTATCCAGTGGGGTCCACCCTAATTCCTCATCAAGTCCTTCACGGAGACCAGAATTGGTATATTGCTCCAAGGCATCTCCATCATCATACGTCGTATAGTCATGATTGCCCAAGACAGAATAGACACCATCCTTGGCCTTGATACTTGACAGGAGCGTCCTACAGGGCTCTATCTCGCTGGGCACCTTATTCTGCAAGTCACCAGTAAAGACCACCATATCTGCCTTCTGGGCATTGATACTGTCGACAGCTGTTTTCAGCAAATCCATCCTCTTGCCGGTGAGCGTACCTGTATGTACGTCACTGAACTGCACAATGGTATAGCCATCAAAAGCCTCTGGGAGATCCTCGAATGACAAGTCCACATGCTTGACCTCAAACTGACTGACACCCACGTAAGCACCATAGAGGAATATGAGCCAAATCAGACATAATGGTAAGATGGATGTCCATTTCAACCAACGACGTTTGGTGAAATAGCATGTGACACCTGCTACCAAGGAAAGGAAAAGCATGATACCCCACCCTATATAAATATAGGTATCAGGCTGAAGTAATGTGATATGTGTCTCGTTCATATATTTGCTGAAAGGAATTTTCGTATGGTTTCTACTGGCATCTGACGACGACGGGCATAGTCGGCAAGTTGATCCTCACCAATCTTCCCGATAGAGAAATAATGTGCCTTGGGATGAGAAATCATCAGACCAGAGACACTGGCATGAGGACGCATGGCACCACTCTCAGTCAGAGAGATGCCAATCTGCTGCATATCAAGTAAGTCGTCAAGCAGGAAATTCATGCTGGCATCCGGTAAGGAAGGGTACCCCACTGCAGGTCGAATACCCTGAAAATGTTCCAGTTGCATCTCATGAATAGAGAGATTCTCGTCAGGCGCATATCCCCAATAGTGTTTGCGCACCTCTTCATGCATCCGTTCTGCAGCAGCCTCAGCCAAACGGTCTGCCAAAAGCTGTGCCATCATCTTCAAGTAGGGATCATGGTCAAAATCAGTCTCCATACCTTTGTCTACAGAGGTAGCAAACAAACCAATTCTGGATGATGGATGCAGGGATTCTGATGATTGGTGAGGTAAGAGAAAATCAGCAAGACAAAGAAACTCACTTTCAGCTTGCTGCTGACGTAGCATTGGCAATCGTTTGCCTGTGCTGTCAATAACAATATCATCATTATCGGAATGAGCATCAACGATATCAAAAAGCGCGTAAGCCTGATATTTCCCGTCGTACGCTTTCAGAAAGTCCTCAGCCTCCCTTCTCACACGTTGCTGGTTTACTTGGTCTTTCACCTGCCAGGCGAAATAGAAGTAAGCCCAGTTGATATAGGGCACAAGGTCTCTGATATCGTAGGTGAGTTTCATCGGAACGCAAGTGGTTGACAAATATATTGTGTGTCTACTATACCGTTATGATATACAGAATGACCATTACAGAATGTTTGCTCCACGCGCCAATTAAAGGTGTGTCCCTCCATAGGACTCCAGCCACATTTGCTTTCAATCACCTCTGGCGTTACTGTCCATGATGACTTAGGGCGCACGATAACGAGGTCAGCCTGATAGCCCTTACGGATAAAGCCGCGATTACGGACCTCAAACAACGTAGCAGGATTATGAGCCATGAGTTGCACCATTCGTTCAATAGACAGTACCTTCTGGTCAACCAACTCAAGCATCGTGGGCAATGAGAACTGTACCATCGGCATGCCACTGGCTGCCTTGGCACAGCCACCTTGTTTCTGTGACAACAGATGAGGAGCATGATCAGTGGCAATGGTGGTGATACGTCCGTCGTTGAGCGATTCACGCAGCATAAACTGATCTACCGGACTCTTGATAGCGGGATTCACCTTGATACGTGCACCTAAGCGCTCATGGTCGAGCATCGTAAAATAAAGATGTCCCACTGTGGCTTCTGCAGTAACATTTCCTCCTATCAGCTCTAATTCCTCTGCTGTGGAGACATGAGCAACATGCAAGCGCGCACCATGTTTTTTTGCGAGTGCAACAGCCTTTGTAGTTGACACCACGCAAGCCTCCTCGCTACGAATCAAGGCATGCAAAGAAACCTGAGGATCATCGCCCCAAGCTTTTTTGG
>JAEEOD010000257.1 GCA_016284115.1 Bacteroidaceae bacterium | reverse complement strand
TCGTGAACCTGGAGGATGACGGTTTTACTGTTTCCGGAGGTTTGGAGGAAGTGACAGTTACTGCCCCTTCAAGCAAGAGAACAGAATATACTTCTGTGATTACTTTGAAGAAGATGCAGGTAGTGAACCACGACATGATTATGCGAGAGAGTATCAAGTCGGTATTTGAAGCAGTCAGAAGAATTGTGCCTGGAGCTAAAATTGAAACGGACCCAATATCTTTTAAAAAACATTTCACTATCGTTAGAGGGCGTAATTCGTTTAGAGTTCCAGGACCTCCTTTATTCATTATTGACGGCATACCATACGATAATGGAGATGATATTGAAGACTTTCTTGCCATAGAAGATGTGGCTGAGGTCTCTGTTGACCGTGATGGCAGTGGCTATGGTGCCCGTGGTGCCAATGGTGTAGTGATTATCCGTACGATGAGAGGAAATGACAGATAAAACTTTCCTTATGTTTGAGGCAATGAGAAGCTAAAGGTGCTGCCTTTGCCTGGCTCACTTTGTACCCACATTTTACCACCATGAGCACGAACTAAGTGCATGGAATTCGTGAGTCCCATTCCGTGTCCATTTCGATGACGACCTACTGGTTGCTCAATTCTATAATAGGGCTTGAAAATCTTTTTGATATGTTTTGGAGCAATGCCCCAGCCATTATCCTGCACCATTACTACAGGTACATTGTTTTGTAATGCTAGTCGTATCTGCACCTCTACCCCTGCATCAGCATATTTTACAGCATTTTCTACTAAGTTGCGAAGAATACGTTCCACCTTATCTGCAGCCACCTCTGGTTTCAAGTCTTGAGGCAATTGGTTATCAATGCTGATGAAATGTTGCTTGGCTTGATACACCATATTTACCTCCTGTTTCACCGTTTCTGCCAATAAGGCTATATCAGTAGGCTTTCGGTTTACGATGATGTGCATTCGTTCCTCACGAATAGTGTTACCCAGTGTTTCAATCTCATGTTGCACATGCTTAAGCATTATAGCATTACGACTTTCGATATCTTTCATGACCCCATCTTTCTCCGTATCTTTTAGGCTCTCCATAATTGAGATAGCAGTAGTGACAGGTCCTTTTAAATCGTGAATAATGCCACCTGTTGCAGCTTCCCTTTGCATCAAAGCCCGCTCTTTCTTGCGGATGACGGTGAGTTGCATCAAAACGCATCCCAGAGCCAGCAACATCAGCATAAAGCTCATCAACAGAGGGAATACCTCTTTTTTAGCAAACTTTTTGAAAGATATTAGGGCTTCCATCTGCAAGAACTGCCTGCCCTTCAAACCTATCTGATAATTGCGTTGATAGTTTGCTTGTTTGAAAGAGAAATCCCCACAGGAATCAATCACCTGCTTTTCTTTATCCGATAAGATATATCGGTGGGGCACATCCATATTCATGTGTGAACTAAAGATGCTATCCAGTATTGGCAAGTTGATAAAGAATCCTAGGTCAATATACCTGTCGTGCCAATAGAGAGCAGAAACCTCACTGTCGGATTTGGCTATCCCTTTTGCCTTCGCTTCCCTGCCATCAACCGCATAAATGACATAGTTGCCATTCTTTACTTTGGGTAAACTAAGCATACTGTCAACCCACTGCTTTGGAGTAGTTTCCACATCGTAAGAAATCACAGGCCTCCCACTATCAGGGTTGGGAATCCTCCCCCTAATTTGTCTTTCTATAAGCTCTGCATAACCATAGGCTTTATCGATGGCCTCAGATACCTCCTGTACATAACCATCATACCTCCCCTTGATGTTGCTTATCAGCAATATCAGGATTGCAGCCATCGCCACCAATGCTATGATATAATACTTCTTCATTCTTTTACTGTCAGTTTATATCCTATACCCCAAATAGTCTCAATCTCTACACCACTCTCAGGTGTAAAGAACTCCCTTATATGACATACCAAATTGTTAAGACTGGCTGCTGTACTATCATCACCTCTCCATAGGTGTTGATATATCTCTGTTCTCGTCACCGCATTGTCTCGGTTCATAACCAAGAGATTGAGCAATCGGCTCTCAAGGGCAGTAAGCTGCAATGTCTGCTTACCATCGCTCAACGTCTGATTTTTACGATTAAATTCGAAGGTGCCTATTTTGATAGTAGGATTACCTGCGATTAAATTGCGTTTTTGACTGTTGATGATAGCCGATAACTCATCCATCTGCAAGGGCTTCTTTACATAATAGTTGCCACCAGCTTTGAGCGCTCGTACCATTTCAGCGCTCTCGGTATGGGAGGTAATAAAAATGATGGAGGCAAATGGAGCAGCATTTTCGATGGTTGGCAGTGACCAAACGCCATCAGCACCTTCAAAGCCGATGTCTAATAAAATAATATCGGGCTGAGCTTCTTTGACACGTGCACTAACATTCTCCAAATCATACAGGCACTCGCAATCGTCACCGTTTTTCTCTAGATGCCTCTTCACAAGAGCACACAAGGCAATATCGTCATCTATTATCAGAATCTTCATATCTTATCATCTATGTTACGAAGGTAAGCAATTCAAATCATATTCGTTTGCTCTTTGAAGTTAAAAAAGCATTAACACAGAACTAATATTACAATTAGATTATATTTATTATGTTACCATACTATAATTTTGTTTTGGTTAATATAAAATACTAAAGCTATGAAAAAGGTGATTGGACTTTTAGGATTATTAGCACTGCTATTGTGCCAAGCTATACAAGCACAAGAATTGACGGGTACTATCTTGAAAAATGGGAAACCTCAGAAAAACGTAAAGGTATGGTTAAAGCATAATCGCGGGACTGCCAAGACAGATAAAGAAGGACACTTTTGGTTACCGAGAGTGTTGCCTACAGATACTTTGGTCATGGGAGTAAGTACCAAGTACGATGCTCAGCTATTGGTAGGCGAACATAAAGACATTATCGTGAACCTGGAGGATGACGGTTTTACTGTTTCCGGAGGTTTGGAGGAAGTGACAGTTACTGCCCCTTCATCAATGAAAAACTATTATACCTCCGTAATCACACTAAAGAAGATGCAAGTAGTTACTCATGACGTTATTATGCGTGAGCATGTAAAGACGGTCCTTGATGCCATTAGGCGTATTGTTCCTGGCGCGCAGTATATCGAGGATCCAATAACAAATGAAAGAATTCTTTCTATCTTACGAGGGCCTAACTCGATGCGTGATCATTTGAGTCCCCCCTTGTTTATCATTGATGGCATTCCTTACGAGTCATGGGTAGAGGTCGACAATCTCCTATCTATGGATGATGTAGCAGAGCTTACTGTTGATCGTGATGGCAGTGGCTATGGTGCACGTGGTGCCAATGGTGTGGTGATTATCCGTACAATGAAAGGTAGTGATAGGTGAATTTACACTCTAATGTAGCTACTTTTGATTTTTTTTGTTACTTTTGCAAAAACGATAACACTAAACACATTGTTACCATGAAGAAGATAGCTACATTAGTTGGAATGATGGCCTTGCTGCTTGGACAAACCATGCAGGCCCAAGACCTGACGGGTACCATTTTAAAGGAAGGGAAACCACAAAAGAATGTAAGCGTTTGGCTCAAGATAGGACATTCGTCAGCCGTTACAGACAAGACGGGACGCTTTGTATTATCCAACGTCACACCAGATGATACGTTGCAAGTATCAGTGAATAGTAAGTATGATGCCAAGATTGTGGTGGGCGAGCTGAAAGATATTACCATCAACTTGGGCAAAGAGACTTTTACTGTGAGTGGTAATCTGGATGAAGTGACTGTGCCTTATTTCCCTGTGCCGCAGATGAAGAAAGGCTCTGCTATTACCCATGATTACATAATGCGTAGTGGTATGAAGAGCGTTGCCGATGTAATCAGACGCTTTGTGCCCGGTGCTCAAGAGGTAATGTCAGATGGTGTGAAAATCCTTTCTATCACAAGAGGTAGAAACTCCATGCGTGGCCCAGAGCCTCCGCTCTATGTGGTGGATGGTGTCCCTTACAATGTTGCAAATCCTAATGACGTCGTGGCGGTGGAGGATATTGCCGAACTTTCTGTTGATCGTGATGGTAGTGCCTATGGTGCCCGTGGCGCCAATGGTGTGGTGATTATCCGTACCCTTAATGGGGGTGACAGATGATTGTGAAAGGCTGTTGCAAAAAAAAATACAGTAGTTCTGAAAAAGAAAGAGGGTGCCGAAGCACCCTCTTTTCGTTTTACTCGATATCGAACACATAAGTGAAGTCGTTCTCGGGATCGTATGGTTTCCAATCATTGCTTTCTGGAGCATTGGGGTTGCCTGTTTTGGCAAAGTTCGTCCATGCATCAGTCCTCTTATCCGCTAACTGGTAGTCAGCTTCCGTGAACGGACGCCAAGCACGGTCAAGGGTGTGGAACATGAACCACAACTCTGATGAGTGGAAAGAACCAGCATCATCGCCTGGCAACGGGCGGGCAAACAAATAGGTATAGACCGGTTTTGCATGCTGTTTTTTACGTTCAGTGGCAAAACGCTGGATGCCAGCTCCCATAGTGGGGTTGTCATTGGCACAATAGCCAATCATGTAAGGTACATTGGCGATGGTTCCATCGAACGTGGCAGCAGTAAAGCCATAAGGGATGTTTACGCTGTCATAATGGGGGCGGAAACGAAGTTGCTGAGGCTTGTTGTTGAAAATCTTCAACAAATCATCAGCACTGGCTGCACGCATCTTAGCTACATCAGTCAGACCGTTCTCATCCATGAAAGCTTTGCAATCAATGGCAAATTCATTGAGTGATTGCTCTGGCAATACTTGCTCGTCGATACCACCACCACTCTGGATGATGGCATGGCTGATGAGTTTCTTCGATAAAGGTGACATCACCAAGTTCTTAATGCTGGCAGCACCAGCACTCTGTCCAAGGATGGTAATATTGGATGGGTCGCCACCAAACTGGGCAATGTTGTTTTTAATCCATTTCAGTGCTGCAATCTGGTCGAGCGTGCCATAGTTACCAGGAGCGTTCTTGGTGTCTTCGGCAATCAAATCGGGGTGAGCCAGGAAACCAAAGATGCCTACCCTGTAGTTGATGGTGACCAGAATAACACCACGTTTGGCCCAAGCATCGCCATCCATTGTTATCTCATAGCCATAACCGTGGTCATAAGCACCGCCATGAATCCACATGGCTACCGGCAGTTTCTTATCGGGTTGGCCAACTGCATCGGCTGGTGCCCAAACGTTCAGGTAAAGACAATCTTCACTGAACTCAGGGTCACCATCTGCATAGAACTCCTTGAAGTAGAAATCACCCGTGGCCTTCCCGCTGTTCTGCATGGCCGCTGCTCCCCATTTGTCGGCTATTTTGACGCCCTCCCAAGGAGAGACTGCTTGTGGCGCTTTCCAACGAAGGTCGCCCACAGGGGCTGCTGCATAAGGTACACCTTTATAAACCAAAACTGCAGGGTCATTGGACACCACACCCTGAATCTGTCCACCCTCAATGCTAAGCAGAGGGTTATTAGCAGACTGCTGGCTCGAGCAAGAAGCCAAAGCCAGCAGTGCTATTGATAATAAATGAAGTTTCATGTTCATTATTTGAATATCATCTGAGAGAACTCAGTCAGATAGATACGCCAATTACGCCAGATGTGGCCACCGTCGGTCTCACGATAGGTGTAAGGATAGCCTTTGCTGTCCAACCATTTGCGGAGGTCAGCGTTCTGCTGATACAGGAAGTCAGTCTTACCGATTGCAATCCAGTAAAGCTTTGGCTTAGCACCGAAGAGGGCAGCCATCTGCTTGTTGTACTCTTCGTTGGTGTTCATACGCTCGAGCAGAGGAGTACGGTCACCCCACTGGCCTACAGATACTGCTGCAGAGAACAGACCTACATAATCGAAAGTGTTAGGGAAACGCTTTGAGATAGCGAATGAGTGACCACCACCCATTGACAGACCGCAGATAGCGCGATTAGCCTTGTTCTTAGCTACTTTGTAATTCTTCTCGATGAAGTTCACTACATCCATGAAACTCTCATCCATAGAAGCCGCAGCCTGAGGCAGTTGAACGCCACCACCACCCATAGCTGGCTGATACATACCGAAGTCCCACTCGCCAGGAGCGGCAGCAGTGTTAGGATTACCGTTAGTCATTACAACAAGCATAGGCTTAGCCTTGCCTGCAGCAATCAGGTTGTCGAGGATCTGGGCGGCACGACCCAGCTCTGACCATGCGTTCTCATCGCCACCGGCACCATGCAACAGGTATAGGACAGGATAGTTCTTGCCTTTGTCATAACCAGCAGGAGTATAAACGGTCATAC
>JAEEOD010000256.1 GCA_016284115.1 Bacteroidaceae bacterium | reverse complement strand
TCCCTCGTTGCCTTCTATCCCGTCCTTGTCAGTCTCAATGGTCTCTTTGAAACCATGTTGTTTCTCTTGCAGGATGGCATAGTCAGTAATACTGTATTTACTGGCATCCACACTGCTTCCTTTGATTGCCTGATTATACTCTACGATAATGGCTGAGACCTTTGCACCTTCCAGATCGACAAATCCGTAGGACTTCACATCTACGATGGCTTCATTACTGTTGGTAGTACACGCTCCCATAACAGCCCATGTCAAAGCTGAAGCACATAGTAACACTTTATTCATAAAAATACTATTGGAGTTTGATTCGAGCCTACTTGCTCAGGTCTCTACCAAGACCTTATATGTTAGCATTTACTCCCCGAGTTTCTTGGCGGGCCATCCGTAGTCCTGATACATGATGGCTGTGAGGTTGTGCTTCTTGACATAGGCACTCAAAACATCGGCTCTCAGCTTCTCACGTTTCTTATCATCACTGTTGATGGCTTGGAAGGCTTCGTATTTGTCGCCAAAGATTTTATGGGCAGTAGGCAAGAAACTGGAACCATCCTCCACTTGGTCGAATGCTGTAACCTCGAAGCCCTTGTCAGTTTGCTGCAGGTGCATCAATCCAGGATGACTGCCACCAGAGACGCATTTCAGTGTGTCGCCTTCCTGATTGTAGTTGAACACCCAGTAGTCGCCCCAGACAAGAATATCTGCTACATTGCGCTCGTCAACTGCCACGATGTTGTGCATGGGAACACAATGCTCCCCTTCAGCATATTGCTTGCCGAATGTGTCTGCCAAGTAGCGGTCGATGGCCGGGAAATAGGTAGTTTCCTGCTCATTGACGAGCACGACTTCCTTGTTCTCATATTTCTTGTCGATAGCGATAATTGAAATGGGCTGGATGCTGAACGACTGCTTCTCGCCAGTCTTTACATGATAGGTATAGAAGAGTGAGTCGCCTATGGCTTCTACCTTGACGGGATTAATCTCTGTTGCAAATTCTGTCACTGGCAACACTATGGCCACAGCGAACTGCTTGGCAAAGTCAATCTGCGTTGGCTTGCCATCATTGCCCATGGTTGTAGCCATACCGAAGAATTTGTTGAACAGGTCCTCTGATGTAATCTTCGGACTAACAGGTAATATGTCGAGATTGTTTTTGAAGAAGTAGTTCTTGGCTACCTCATAGGGTACTTCTCCATTTTCTATGATGATCTCAACTGCCGTTATCGATTTGTTATTGCATGTCACTACTGTCAGCAGCATTGCTATGGCAAATAATATCTTCTTCATCTTTATTTCTTCTTGATAGGATCACAGGTGAGGTCGCAGCCGAGCTTCTTGAAAATCTTACGGTCTACTTCACCCAGCATGATGGTGGTGTGCACCTGACAGCCACGTAAGTGGGGCAGTTGCTCGAGGGCACGGCGACATTGGTCATCGTGCTGAGAAAGGACGCTAAGGGCCACTAGTACCTCGTCAGTATGCAGCCGTGGGTTGTTGCCGCCAAGGTATTCAATCTTAGTCTTTTGAATAGGCTCGATGAGGCTTTGCGGGATGAGTTTCACATTGTGACTGATACCTGCCAAGTGCTTGATTACGTTGAGGATGAGCGCAGCACTGCAACCTAGCAACTGAGTCGTCTTTGCAGTGATGATGGTACCATCTTCCAATTCCATAGCCGACGCAGGTTGGCCTGTCTGCTGCTTACGTTCATTGGCAGCCACGGTGGTCTTACGGTCGGCAGTGGTAATCTTAGCCTGATTGAACAGCATGAGGATTTTATTTACCTCGCTCTCGTTGCAGGCACCATCAGCCAGTTTATTGGTAGCAGTATAATAGCGACGGATGATTTCATCACGAGATGCCTGACTGCACACTTCGTCGTCACTGATGCAGAAACCAATCATGTTGACACCCATGTCGGTGGGTGACTTATAAGGATTCTCACCATAAATACCCTCAAACAAAGCATTCAGCACGGGATAGATCTCAATATCTCGATTGTAATTGATGGCTATTTTACCATAGGCTTCAAGGTGGAATGGGTCTATCATGTTCACATCGTTGAGGTCTGCAGTAGCTGCTTCATATGCAATGTTGATAGGGTGTTTTAATGGCAGATTCCATACCGGGAAGGTTTCGAACTTGGCATAGCCGGCACGTTTACCACGACGATTTTCGTTGTATAGCTGACTGAGGCAGACTGCCATCTTGCCGCTGCCAGGACCTGGGGCGGTGACGATAACCAACTCACGAGAGGTCTCAACGAAGTCGTTTTTGCCATAGCCCTCGTCGCTGGCGATGAGCTGTACATTGTGCGGGTAGCCTTCGATAGGATAGTGGATGTAAGTCTTGATGCCCATGCGTTCCAAACGGTGGCGGAACTGGTCGGCTGCCATCTGTCCGTTGTAGTGGGTGATGACTACCGAGCCCACCATGAAGTCGCGCTTCATAAACTCGTCGCGCAGGCGCAACACGTCCTCGTCGTAAGTGATGCCTAAGTCGGTACGTATTTTGTTTTTCTCGATATCGGCTGCATTAATGACAATAACAATCTCGATGCTGTCGCGCAATTGTGCTAGCATGCGCAATTTACTGTCGGGCTGGAAACCTGGCAGGATGCGAGAAGCGTGATGGTCGTCGAATAATTTACCACCCAATTCCATGTAGAGTTTGCCGTCGAACTGAGCGATGCGTTCACGAATGTGCTCTGATTGTATCTTCAGATACTTCTCATTATCAAAACCTATTTTCATTCTACCTTAATTTTTTATTCTCTACTATACGTTCATCTACTGCTGTTTAGTTGCCCATCTCACTGATAAACTTGATGCGTACCAAACGTATTTCCTCTTCTGTATAGTCTTCTCCTAACTCGTCGAATGCTGCATCTAAGTCGTCAGTCACTGACTCCTTGAAATATTCGTAGATGTCGAGCATATGGTCTTCATCCACTACTTCGCGAAGGAAATAGTCGATGTTGAGTTTGGTGCCTGAATAGACGATGGCCTCTACTTCGTCCAGCAGTTCATCGAACTCCATGCCTTTTGTGTTGGCAATGTCGTCAAGAGCCACTTGACGGTCGATGGCCTGAATGATGCTTACCTTCAGCTTTGACTTGTTGGCTACGGTGCGTACGCGCAGGTCTTCTGGACGTTCAATCTCGTTTTCCTCGCAATGGCGTTTGATGAGTTTGCAGAACTCTTCACCATAACGTTTCGCCTTGCCAGCTCCCACACCTGGAATGTTTTGTAACTCCTCGATGGTGACGGGGTAGGTGGTGGCCATTGCCTCGAGCGAAGGGTCTTGGAAGATAACGTAAGGCGGTAAGTTCAGTTGCTTCGACACTTTCTTGCGCAAATCTTTCAGCATACTGAATAGCGTAGGATCGAGTGCCAACGAGGCGCCACCATGCATTGGAGCTTCTTCCTCTGCCTCCTCGTAATCCCCTTCTTCCACAATCTTGAACGATTTGGGATGCTTGAGGAACTTCTTGCCTGCTGAGGTAACCTTAATAAGACCATAGTTCTCGACGTCCTTGCTAAGATAGCCATCTATCAATGCCTGACGAATGACGTTGTTCCAAACCTTATCTTCTTCACCCATACCTGAACCAAATACCTCCAGGTCTTCATGATGATGGTCTAGTACCTCGTTTGTCTCATTGCCCTTAATGACATCTACTATATAATCTTGTTTGAAATTCTCTTTCACTGCGTACACCGCATCAATGACGGTGCACAATAAATCTTGAGCTTCCACTTGTTTCTTGGGATTTAAGCAATTGTCGCAGTTGCCACAATTGGACTCCTTGTACTCTTCACCGAAATAATGCAGTAGCGTTTTGCGACGACACATAGACGACTCGGCATAAGCTGCTGTCTCCGCGAGGAGCTGCTTGCCGATTTCCTGCTCTGCTACAGGTTTGCCCTGCATAAATTTCTCGAGTTTCTGGAGGTCTTTCTCACTATAAAACGCGATGCATTGTCCCTCGCCGCCATCACGACCTGCTCGCCCAGTTTCCTGGTAGTAACCTTCCAAGCTCTTAGGGATGTCGTAATGAATCACAAAGCGTACATCAGGCTTGTCGATGCCCATACCGAAAGCAATGGTCGCCACAATGACGTCAATCTTCTCCATAAGGAAGTCGTCCTGTGTTTCGGTGCGTGTAACGCTATCCATACCAGCATGATAAGGCTTAGCCTTAATACCGTTGGCAACGAGTATTTCAGACAGTTCCTCTACTTTCTTACGGCTGAGGCAATAAATAATACCTGATTTTTCGGGATTGGCCTTGATGTACTTAATGATATCCTTGTCTACATCGTCGGTTTTGGTCCTTACTTCGTAATATAGGTTAGGACGGTTGAACGATGACTTGAACACTTTGGCATGCATCATGCCTAAATTCTTCTGTATATCGTGTTGTACCTTTGGGGTAGCGGTAGCCGTTAAAGCAATCAATGGTGCCTTGCCCACTTGATTGACGATAGGGCGTATCTTTCTGTATTCAGGGCGGAAATCGTGTCCCCATTCAGAGATACAATGCGCCTCATCGATGGCATAGAAGGATATCTTTACCTGCTTGAGGAAATCTACATTTTCCTCCTTGGTCAACGACTCGGGAGCCACATACAGCAGCTTGGTCTTTCCGCCCAGTATATCTTCTTTTACCTGCTCGATGGCGGTACGGTTAAGCGATGAGTTGATAAAGTGGGCGATGCCATCTTCCTCGCTATAGTTGCGCATGGCGTCCACCTGGTTCTTCATCAGGGCAATGAGCGGAGAGATCACAATGGCTGTGCCCTCCATTAACAATGAGGGCAACTGATAACACAACGATTTGCCTCCACCGGTAGGCATCAGCACGAACGTGTCGTTACCATCCAGCAGATTCTGAATAATAGCTTCTTGGTTACCCTTGAAGGTATCGAAACCAAAATATTTCTTCAGCTCATCGGTTAAAATGTATTTTTCAGCCATAGCCTTGGTTGTTTTAGGTAATTGTTAGTCGTGTGCCAAGAAGACACATTTAACAAAATTATAAACAACTTGCAAAATATCAAATGCAAATGCAATATTTTTTATTGCAAATGCTAAAAAACAGGCTAAACTACGAAAAAAACGCCTATTAGCTGTTCTGCAAACGTGAAATATTGGCTTTTTCCAGCTGACTCTTGGCGTAATCCAGCGTAACGGTAAAAGTTTTCTTCTTGCTGGAAGGCAAGTCGAACATCACATCCATCATAATTGCCTCGACGATGGAGCGCAGACCACGTGCACCGAGTTTGAACTCGATGGCCTTGTCTACCACATACTCTAATACCTCTTCATCAAAGCTCAGTTTCACCCCGTCCATATCAAACAATTTGATGTATTGTTTAGTGATGGAGTTCTTGGGCTCAGTGAGAATGTTGCGCAGAGCGGTTCTGTCCAACGGATTGAGGTAGGTGAGGATAGGCATACGACCAATGATTTCAGGAATCAGTCCAAAGGCCTTGAGGTCTTGGGGAGCGATGTACTGCATCATATTGTCCTTATCTATCTTGGCAGTGTTCTCTACAGCGTGATAGCCCACAACATGTGTATTGAGACGCTGAGCAATTTTCCGCTCGATGCCATCGAAAGCACCGCCGCAGATAAATAGGATATTCTTAGTATCTACAGGAATCATGCGTTGTTCAGGGTGCTTGCGACCACCTTGAGGAGGTACGTTCACAATGGAACCCTCCAGTAGTTTGAGCAAGCCTTGCTGCACACCTTCACCACTCACGTCACGTGTGATAGAAGGATTGTCACCCTTGCGTGCAATCTTGTCAATCTCGTCGATAAACACAATACCACGCTCAGCAGCTTTCACATCGTAGTCAGCCACTTGCAGCAAGCGTGTGAGAATGCTTTCAATGTCCTCGCCCACATATCCAGCCTCGGTCAGTACCGTAGCATCAACGATGGTGAACGGCACACTCAGAAACTTGGCAATGGTACGTGCCAACAGAGTCTTACCTGTACCAGTAGCCCCTACCATAATTATATTTGACTTCTCAATCTCCACCTCATCGTCGCCAGTCTTTTGCAGCAATCGTTTGTAGTGGTTATACACAGCTACTGACAAGTAACGCTTGGCTTCGTCTTGTCCAATGACGTATTGGTCAAGAAACGATTTGATTTCTTGTGGCTTAGGAAGCGTCTTGAGGTCAAGGCCCAACTTGCTTTGAGTGACAGTATGCAATGCTTCCTGGCAAATCTCGTTGGCACGTTCTACACACTCATTGCAGATATAGCCGTCGATGCCAGTAATCATCAACTGTACCTCTTTATCTGTACGGCCACAGAAACTGCATCTGTGACCTGTATTTTTATTTGCCATCTCTCCTGTTATTTCTTTTTGGTGAGCACTTCATCAATCATACCATATTCCTTAGCTTCCTCGGCTGTCATCCAGTAGTCGCGGTCAGAATCAGCCCATACCTTGTCGAATGGGGTATGAGAATGGTCGGCGATGATGGTGTAGAGCTCTTTCTTCAGTTTCTGAATCTCACGCGCAGTGATTTCGATGTCGGATGCCTGTCCTTGTGCACCACCCATTGGCTGGTGAATCATCACACGCGAGTGGGTGAGGGCAGAACGTTTGCCCTCGGCACCAGCTACCAGCAAAACAGCTGCCATACTGGCTGCCATACCTGTACAGATTGTGGCCACCGGACTGCTGATGAACTGCATGGTGTCGTAAATGCCTAAGCCTGCATGTACGGAACCGCCAGGTGAATTAATATATATGGAGATGTCCTTGCCGGCATCTACAGAGTCGAGGTAAAGCAACTGTGCTTGCAATGTGTTTGCAGTGTAGTCATCAATCTGTGTACCCAAGAAAATGATGCGGTCCATCATCAGGCGGGAGAAAACATCCAACTGGGTAACGTTCAACTGACGCTCTTCTAGGATGTAAGGATTGAGGTAACTAGCTTGTGATTTGATTACTTCATCAAGTACTAAACTGTTCATGCCCAGATGTTGAGTGGCATATTTTCTAAAATCGTCTTTCATCATTTTTTATTTCTTTGTTTATATTCTCTTGCAAAATAAAGAAAAACACATGGCATTACCAAATGTAACACCATGTGTTTTTATGTAAATTATAAAGATCTTGCTAAAAAAATCAGGCTTCTGGCTGCATCATCTTGCCAAAATCTTCAGCAGAGATATCCTTGTGCTCCAACGTAACCTTCTGCTTGAGTACCTCGGTGAGCTTGCCGTCCATCACGCGCTCAGCCAAGTTCTCTACGGTTTCGCGTTTCTTCAGCATCTCAGCGGCATAGTTGTTAATCATGTCTTCTGGGATATTCAGCATGCCATATTGAGCGAACTGGGTACGGGTAGCTGCTTTCGCTGCTTCCATAATTTCGTTCTGCTCAACCTTAACACCTGCCTGTGCCATTAGCACGTCGCGAATCAACTGCCAGCTCAATACCTCAATGGTACCTTCGTAGTTCTCATCTACGAATTTGTCGTCCTTGTCAGGATTGTTGGTCTTCATGATGCGCTTCATCAGAGGTTCTGAGAACTCCAACTTGCCTACCTTGTCGGTAATGACCTTTTTTGCGTCGAGCAGGAACTTGAAGTCGCTGTTTGACTTAAATTGGTTAGCGATGACTTCACGTACTTTTTCCTTGAACTCGTCCTCACTCTTTACTACGTCCTTGCCAAATACCTGATCAAACAACTCCTGGTTCATTTCACCTGGTACGTAGCGGGTAATTTCCTCTACAGTAAACTTGAAGTCAGAAGTAACCTCTACAGCCTTCTCACGATCTATCTTAAGCAATGATGCCAGCTCAGGAGCGTTGCCTTCCCATGCTTTATTAGGATTGAATTTTACGGATTCGCCCACCTTAGCACCAGCAAACTTTGCTTTTTCGTCCTCAACCTTCATGTAAGATGGCATCATCACAGCACTTTCCACACGGATACCACCTTCTTTTACGTTGCCAGCTTCGTCCAGCTCGCAGAGTAAGCCTTTCAGCATATCGTTCTGAGCAGCATCGAATGACTCAGCTTTCTCATAAGAACCACCACGCTGAGCGTAAGCATCAACTTGGTTCTTTACCATTTCGTCGGTAACAATCACATCATAGTAAGGTACCTTGTCGTCAGCCGTTACCTCTACGTTAATGGTTGGTGCCAGCGCAATGTCAAACAAGAACTTGAACTCTTCCTGAGTGTCAAAATCCAATTGTTGCTGGTTCTCGTTTGGCAATGGCTCGCCCAACATCTGTACTTTGTTATCCTGAATATACTTGTTGATTGCATCGCCGAGCTGCTTGTTTACCTCGTCAGCAATCACAGACTTTTCATACATTTTCTTTACCAAGCCCATTGGTACCATACCCTTACGGAAACCAGGCATCTGGGCATCCTTACGAATCTTTTTCAGCTGAGCTTCAACTTTCTCCTGATAGTCAGCTTTCACCATGTCAACTGTAAGCAAAGCGCTTACCTTGTCAATGTTTTGCAGTGATACGTTCATTCTACAAATATTAGTTTTTAATTATTAATTTCGATTTGAGGGTGCAAAATTAGCTTTTTCCTTTCAATTAACAAAGAAATCAGGCTAAAATATTGGTCAGCATTAGGTCGGCGAATAATATCAATACGCTGCTGGTCACTACCGCATTGGTAGAAGCTTTGCCCACGCTGATTGATCCGCCGTCTACAGTATAACCAAAGAAAGAGGCTACACTGCTGATGATGAAGCCAAAACATAAAGATTTGATGAAGCTGCTCCAGACGAACCATTCCACGAAAGCATACTGCAAACCGTATTCCAGATCCTCGGCTGTCATAATACCGCCAAACCAGCAGGTGCAGAATGCACCTAAGAAGCCTGCAAAGATACTGAATACCACCATAATGGGGATAAAGGATACCAAAGCAGCAATCTTGGGTAGAATAAGATAAGAAGCCGAATTGACACCCATAATGTCTAATGCGTCAATCTGCTGGGTTACACGCATAGTACCCAACTCAGAAGCAATGTTGGAGCCTACCTTGCCTGCTAGGATAAGACACATGATGGCAGATGAGAATTCCAACAACATAATTTCTCGTGTGGCATAACCTACTGTCCAACGAGGCATGAATACACTCTCGATGTTGAGCTTGAACTGGATAGTGATGACGGCACCGATGAAGAAAGAAATCAGCAACACGATGCCGATGGAATCAACGCCCAGCTGCTCAACCTCCCTGATATACTGACGAAAGAACATGCGCCAGCGCTCGGGAATAGAGAAAACTCTGCCCATTAGAATGAGGTATCTGCCAACGGTTCGTAATGCTTTTATCATAGTTTTTTCTTTTTCGTTGGCAAAGATAGTGCAAATCTATTTATTTTTATTACTTTTGCGAATTAAATGTTGTGAAAATGGAAGACGAGAAGTTGGTGCTACGCACTGAGAACTTGGTGAAGAAATATGGCAAACGCACTGTAGTTGACCATGTTTCATTTGATGTAAGACAAGGCGAAATTGTTGGCCTATTGGGCCCTAATGGTGCTGGTAAGACCACCTCATTCTATATGACAGTAGGTTTGGTGGTTGCTAATGAAGGCCGTATTTTCTTAGGTGATGAGGAAATCACTAAGTTTCCTGTGTATCTGCGTGCTCGTAAAGGTATCGGCTATTTGCCTCAGGAAGCATCTGTATTTCGCCAGATGAGTGTGGAGGATAATATTGCTTCTGTACTGGAGATGACCGACAAGCCTAAAGAATACCAACAAGAAAAATTGGAGAGTCTGCTTAATGAGTTCCGCTTGCAGAAAGTACGCAAGAACAAAGGTAATCAGTTGTCAGGTGGTGAACGACGCCGTACGGAGATTGCCCGTTGCTTGGCGATAGACCCTAAGTTCATCATGCTTGACGAACCATTTGCGGGTGTGGACCCTATTGCTGTTGAAGATATTCAGCAGATTGTATGGAAATTGAAATATCGCAACATAGGTATCCTCATTACCGATCATAACGTACAAGAAACGCTTAGCATTACTGATCGTGCTTATATGCTGTTCGAGGGTAAGATCTTCCGACATGGCACTCCAGAGGAGCTGGCTGCCGATGATGTGGTAAGAGCACGCTATCTTAGCAGTAGCTTCGTGCTTCGCCGTAAGGATTTCCAGAAAGAATAGGTAAAGGATTATAGACCATAGAAAAAGGCTGCATTGCAGCCTTTTTTGTTTAGTTCTGTTGTAAGAATGCAAGTACCGTATCCAACGGCGCATCCTTGAGGATCACCTTTTTATTTGTATCTAGCAAATAGAACGAAGGAGTAGCTGGCAGAAAATAGAGCAACTTCTGCATGATTTCCCCATTGGCGCTATAGGCGTCAATCCAATTGGCGGGGAAAGAATGTACATCCTTTTTCCATGCTTCATAGTCTTTGTCGGCATATATCACTAATACTTTTAGGTCTTGACGTTGTAACAAGTTTTCTTGAATAGCTAATGGCATGATACGCTTGCAGTTCTCGCAATCGGGGTCGTGGAAGAACAGCAATGTGTATTTTGCCTGTATGTCACTCATCTTCCCTTGTCGTCCATCGCGCTCTAAATAGGTAAAATCGGCGGCAGGTTGTCCTGGCAAATTCTTCTTGGCTTGGGTGAGTTTGAATGTGTAGCGTTGACGGGCAGCTGCATCGTTGGCATAATAGGGACGGATATTACGCAGGAAGTGTACGTACACGATATCGTTGCGTAAGGGGGAGTTGGGGTTGTCGAGGTAATGGTTAATCATCTGACTATAATGCTTCTTTCCCCAATTTGTGCTGAAAGCTTGATCATAGAATAACTTTGTAGCATTATCCATGAGTTCTTCATTGCCATATCCCAAAATATTGATGAAATCAGCAAAACCCTGTTCACCCAAGTCCTGATTTACCTGTGTGGTGTCATTGAACTGATAGTAATCCCAGTAATGATTCACCAGATATGTAAGTCGTTCTTCAGGCTGCGTCATCGTTTCTGGTATCTGGGGCAGAGGGAAATTGGTCTGCGCAAAGAGACTGATGACACATGTCATCGCTATAATCAATGCTTGTATTCTTTTCATAATAATACTCCTTTCAGGTGTGCTAAGGTAATGTAATTTTTGCTATTCGCCAAATACTTGTTGGAATTCTTGTTCGAAATTGGGGGTGAAGATGCCTTTGCCTATGTTGGCCTTGATGTCAGCAATGCGCCAGAAACGTCCTCCTTCCAACTCCGTACTAGGGCAAATATTACCATCATAGACGGTCTTGTGGACAAACACCAGCTCTTTTTCTCGTAGAGAATCATATACATACACCTTGATGCGTTCAGGGGCATAATCAGTGATGCCAATTTCCTCTTCTACTTCTCTTTTTAAAGCCTGTTCTACATTCTCTCCCAAGCCCACATGTCCGCCTACAGCTGTATCCCACTTCCCTGGTTGAATGTCTTTCCAGTCTGGGCGCTTTTGAAGATACAGTTCACCTTTGGAATTGAACACATGTAGGTGTACCACTGGGTGCATCATGCGACTTCCATTATGGCACTCACCTCGTGTAGCAGTTCCTATGATATTGCCTTCTTCATCGCAGAGAGGTAGCATTTCATTTAGATTATCTTTCATTTCAAGGAATTATTAAAGACGAGTCTCCATAGCTTAAAAAACGGAAATCGTGTGAAAGGGCGTAATCATAAATCTTCCGCCAATCACCATGCACAAGTGCCGATACCAGCAACAGCAAGGTACTTTGTGGTTGGTGAAAATTGGTAACCATCGCCTTGACTACCTGGTATTGATAGCCAGGAGCAATAATGATTTGAGTACTGCTATGAAGGGTTTCCAACTCATGTTGATTCATAAAATCTAACAATGCTTGCAAGGCATTTACTGAGGATATGCCCTTCGCTTCGGCAGGTAACTCGTAAGGTTGCCACTGCTTTACTTTCAGTTGCTCGTCAGAAGCATCTGGGTGCAGTAGCAAAGTTACGCCCATGTGATAAAGTGATTCCAAGGTGCGTACAGAGGTCGTTCCCACCGCAATTGCCTTACCCCCATGATGGATGAGGCTCTCGATGGTGCTACGTCGTACTGAAATCCATTCAGTATGCATCTCATGTCCTTCGATTTCTTCACTCTTTACGGGCTTGAAGGTGCCAGCACCCACATGAAGGGTTAGCTCTTCCATATCTACTCCTTTATTTTTGAGAGCATCCAACACACGTTGTGTGAAATGTAAGCCAGCAGTAGGAGCAGCTACAGAGCCTTTAATCTTTGAATAGACTGTTTGGTAGGTTACTTTGTCACTCTCTTGTGTCTCTCTATTAAGATAAGGAGGAATGGGTAACTCACCAAAAACCTCTAAAATATCTGCAAAAGTTACGCTGTTGTCATCCCATCGGAAATCCACCCAATGACTGGTACCTACAGTTTGCTGTCGTTCAGCTGTAAGTATTATAGGTTTCCCTTTGACAGACATCTCACGCTTCAGAACTTCACCTTTCCATTTCTTCAGGTTGCCAATGAGGCATAACCAGGCACTATGCTCAGTTTGTTGGAAATTCAGAGCATAGTCAGCAGGCGCTATAGGCTCCAAGCAAAACACCTCAATAAGTG
>JAEEOD010000255.1 GCA_016284115.1 Bacteroidaceae bacterium | reverse complement strand
GTCTGTATATCGTGAACGGCAAAAAAATGGTTATTAAATAATTAAAGCCCAATTTGAATTATGAAGAAACAATATATCAACCCGGTTTGCAAGGTAATGACCTTGAGCTTGAAGAACGATGTCTTGAACGACAAATTCGGCAACCAGTCCTATATTCCTGTAGGCAATGTAGAAGGTGGCTACGAAGACGATGCTGTAGGTAACATGTACTCATCACAATCAAGCGTTTGGGACGAATAATCAGAAACGATTATCTAAATATAAAAAAGGTGGCAATCATGCCACCTTTTTTTATCATTTCTATCAAGCAAACACATGCATCACCATCACATCATCCTCACACTCGCCATCACGCTGCTTATGTGCAACCTTCATGCTCATGGCGAAAACACTGCACAAATAGCACCCGACAGCAGCAACTTCGTCAAGGCGAGCCTAATTGTCATTACTCCTACTGATATCATCTATTCGAGTCTCGGACATTGTGCCATCCGCATGGAATGTCCATCAGAGAACCTCGACTACTGTTTCTCGTTGGAAACCGACGTACAGCCAAGCGAATACATGAGATTCTTCAACGGTGAAACCAAGGCAGCAGTCAGGGCCATCCCTTCAAAAGACTATATCGAGGAGTGTCAACGCCAAGGTCGTGGTATCACGCAATATGAACTCAATCTCACTACGCGGGAAAAACAACTGTTGTGGAAGAACCTCGACGAGGAGATGATGAAGCCCCCGCACCTAAATTTCAACTTCCTGAATACCAACTGCGTGATGATGGTGATCATCATGATACAGAATGCGCTTGTCGATGAGCATATCGACTATGGCCAGTTGCCCTATTACGCCATCTGTAAAAACGGCGATGGTCTGAGGCTACTCACCAAAGACACACCTTGGTATCAGTTTATTTACATAACACTTTCTGGCAGTATCTGCGACGACCATTTCGCAATGGAATACCGTATGACCCCATTGTCGCTGATAGAAGTATTCAAAAAAGCGCAAATTGTAAACAACGATGGTCGGCGATTCTTGTTAAAGGAGCGTCAAACAACTTTGGCTCAACAAGCCTACTTCATGAAAGCATCCAAGATTACCCCTACAATTCTATTCACCATCCTGTTGATAATGGTTGTCATTATTACCATTGGCGAATGGAGATGGGGGTGGAATAAAGCAGCCAGGTTAATCGACACCATATTATTTTCCATCCAGTTTGTTCTCGGACTCATTCTTTGTTACACCACACTGGTATCCAACCTCTTCGCAGCACACTGGAACTGGTATCTCATTCCCTGCAATCCCTTGCCTTTGTTCTTTTTGCTGTTATGGGGCAGGAAGAAACAATTCGGGAGGATTTACCTCTTCTACACCATAGTGCTGATACTGTTCATCCTCTCTACTCCACTGTCCTCACAACTCGACATTGACCATCAACTCATCACAGCAATGTTCGCCGTGCGCACATGGAGCAAATACCTCCAATACCGCAAGCAAAATCTTCTCAAACGAAGATAGAAAAAAGCAAAAATAAGAAGAAATGTGAAAAGAAAGTAAATAACAAATCTTAAAGGAGATAACTTCAAGATTTTTTTACTACCTTTGCACCAAATAGCGAATTAGCGTCCGAATTAGTTTTACGTCCACTATACAAAAAGAGAAAAATGAAATCATCCCTTACAAAAAAAGCATTCACTATTGTTGTAATGGTTTGCCTCTATAGTCTTCAAGCCCTTGCCAACCTTGGAGGCCCTACGTTTTATTACTACATTGAAGCCCAAGCGAAACCTACTGGCTATGGAAAAGTATATGCAACAGACGAAAACATCGAACCTCCTTTAGAAGACTACAGTGGTATAAAAGGAAAACACAATAAAATACCTACGAGTATTGAAGGTCTTAATGCTGTCACCATTACCGCCTATCTCTTTGCTGAACCTGAAGACGGATATATCTTCACCCATTGGGCACGTGTGAACAAAGATACGGGAGCAGAAGAAATTTTCAGTTGGCAAAAAAACACCTCAGATATTTTCACGGTAAGTTCAAGCCATACCACCTCTGATGAAGAGAAGGAAATATATTATTATGCCCATTTCTCTATAATTGGCCAGATATATCCAGTATCCAGCAACGACGATTTGGGCTCTGTAACCATAGACATCCCTGAAAATAAGATAGGTGACGAGGTGACCATAACCGCTCTTCCCAACAAGTTGACAGGTAAATTTATGGGCTGGCGTTTCGGCAATTCTTCCAATCTGATCACACAGAATCCTTACACTCTGAAAGCGACTCAACAAAATTCTGGCACTTATACTGCTGTTTTCGAGTCAAAAGAAATTTCCACCAAAGGTATTTACTGCTACATCCGTAACAAAGGATCCAATCGTACGTTAGGTGTAACAGGAAGTAAAGAAGGTGTAATGGATGCCGACCATCGAGAATTTAGATATTCCAT
>JAEEOD010000254.1 GCA_016284115.1 Bacteroidaceae bacterium | reverse complement strand
ATCTCCCTTAGTTCTTCATATTCCTCCAACTTAACCTTTTCACATAAAGCTATTGTTATCATTGCTCCAGCGATAATCTGCAAAGGCAAAAGAAGAAATGGATTAACTGGCAAAAATGATAGACAAAAGACTGGCAAAGCCATAGTCATTGCAATTCCCAAAGAGGGTAATATATCCTTAACCTGATCCTTAAAACTATAACTTATAAAAGGCCCTGAATAATGAGCATTCAAATAGAACGCAAATAAATCTGTTACTAGACAGCCCGCCAACATCCAATAAATACTAACAAAAATACCCAGAAGTACAGGAATCACAGCTATGCTTTTCTTCAGAATTTCCAGTTTCAAATAAAGATCACTTCTTCCTTGTACCTGAAGCATATTGAGATTAATTGCATGAAGGGGATATAGCATCATGTATAAACAGATAATCTGAAGATAAGGTACAGCTGGAAGCCATTGGTCGCCAATTAACACTTGTATCATTGATTTCGCAACGGCAGCCATTCCAAGCATCAACACAAACGACATCAATACGGTGGTCTTGATAACTCGTCTATATGCTTCTTTTAATCGAGGTTTGTCATCCTGAATTGTACTAAGCACAGGATAACTAACGCGTTGCACAACAGCCGTAAGGTTTGATGAGCAAATGGTAGAGAACTGCTGAGCACGAGTAAACTGACCTAATGAAGCCGGGTTGTAAAACTTTCCTATTACCACTTGATAAATTTGGTTCCAGAGAGTGGAAATAATACTTGAAACAAGAAGTTTCCATCCAAAACTAAACAACTCCTTGAACCGGCACCATGAATACTGCAATTTTGGATACCAGCGTGTCAGGCACCACAGCAGGATGGCTCTCACTAATTGCATACTTACTTGTTGCCCAACAAGGCTCCAAACGCCAAATCCTGACAATGCCATTCCTATACCTACGGCACCGCCTATAATTGAAGAAGTAAACGAACATTTTGTCTGAGTCTTAAAGTCAATCCTTTTTACCAGGATAGTGCGCTGTATGATAGCAAAAGCATTGATGATAATAATCGTCGACATTACCTTCGTAAGCGGCACTAATTGAGGTTGCTTGAAGAAAGAGCCAATTGCAGGTGAGGAAAAGAACAACAATGCGGCGAGCAACAAACTCACTACAAGGTTCGCAAAAAAAACTGTGCTATAATCTAAGTCATCAGCATCATTCTTCCTAATAAGGGCATTTGAGAAGCCACCATCTACAATAGCATCAAATACAATTATAAAAATAGTAATAATCCCTATTAGTCCATATTCTTCAGGAGTGAGCAATCGCGCTAAAACCATTCCGACCAAAAATGTAACACCCTGATAAGACAAGGTATCAGCAATTGACCATCCCACTCCTAGGACTGTGGTATTCTTAAGAGATTCTGCCATCTAATCACACCTCTTATTCTTGAGGACCTCTCATTGTGGGATGAGTAAACGTGTCGGATGTTATATCTTCTTTCATCTCGTCTATCACCTTCAGCAGATACTGTCCATACTGGTTTTTTATCATCGGTCTAGCTAGTTCACGCATCTTCTCTTCCGTGATCCATCCTTTGCGGTAAGCTATACCTTCGAGACATGCTATCTTAAGCCCCTGACGTTTTTCGACAACTTCGACAAATGTACTTGCATCGGCTAAACTATCGTGTGTTCCAGTGTCCAACCAAGCAAAACCTCGCCCAAAGACTTGAACCTTCAACTCTCCATCTTTCAGAAATTCCTGATTGACAGTTGTAATCTCCAATTCGCCACGTGCAGAAGGCTTAATATGCTTCGCGACATCTACTACCTTGTTAGGATAAAAATACAATCCCACAACCGCATAGTTGCTCTTCGGATGTTTGGGCTTCTCCTCTATACTCCAGCAGTTGCCTAGTTTATCAAACTCAGCAACACCATACCGCTCCGGATCTGAAACCCAATAGCCAAATACTGTTGCCTTATTATTCTCTTTTGCGTCTCGAACTGCATTTCTTAGTAAAGCAGTAAAACCACTCCCATAGAAGATATTGTCGCCGAGCACCAAACAAACACTATCATTTCCAATAAACTCTTCGCCAATGATAAAAGCTTGAGCTAATCCATCAGGAGAAGGTTGCTCTGCATATTCAAAATGCACACCATAGTCAGATCCATCCCCAAGCAATCGCTTGAAGCCCGGCAAATCATATGGTGTTGAGATAATCAGTATATCTCTTATCCCGGCCAACATCAATGCCGAAATAGGATAATACACCATTGGCTTATCATAGATGGGCAAAAGTTGCTTACTAACACCTTTTGTGATAGGGTAGAGGCGCGTGCCGGAACCTCCGGCAAGTACGATTCCTTTCATCTTTATATAAAACTATTATTTCCAATATGCCGTAAAAACGTGATGGGACACTCGTTTCTCAATAGGAGGGAGTTCCATATAATCTCCGTAGCAGCACTTTAAATACTCATCATAACCGCGCATCGCTTTGAACTCATAATCCTCAAATGGTACGTCAATATAAGTATCAAATAGTGCCTTTAAAAAACTATGCCTCCCAACAATTGTATCGCAACTACGAAAAACACTCTTATAATTTTTCCCGTTCTGGCTGCGAGCATAATTATCAATGATTCGAGCTAAAAATTGTGTCGAGAACGGCAATAGTAAAAACTGACATATTACTACTATTGTATTTTTCCAAATACTACGCTTGTGTGACAATACTAATCCTTTCATAGTATTTGCTTGAATCAAATAACGGCGTCTGACTCTGAATTTCTCAAATTCTTTTTGGCTATCAGGAACATCATCTATCGGGAAAATATCGATGTTTACCCCTATAGTCACATTATGCTTAGATTTCTCTATTTCAACTGTTTCCGAATTATAAAATTTCCCATAGGGTCGGTTCCATTTATCGTATCTTTTCAAAGTGTAGAAGACATACTTATTATCCAAAACATCGGGAAACAGCATTTCCAATTTCTCATATTCACATCGAAGCATACATACATCTATGTCGTCATCCCATGGTATATACCCTCTATGACGAATAGCACCCAAGAGGGTACCATACGCTAGAGAATACTTAATGTCATTAGATACGCAAAAGTGGTGGAATGCTAATAATAAGTCGAGTTGTATTCTTCTCAACTCCTCAATTGTTTTGATATCTCTCTTTGTACCGTTTGTGATCTGATTAAAATTCTGCATAAATAATCTATCTCAATATTGGGGCATTATACCCTGTTTCCTAAAAGAAAGTCGGGGAGGAAGAACAACTCGATAGCGAGATAAAAACTTCTGGATTTGAACTTATTCTGAATAGCTTTACAATCAGAGTTCCCTAGTCAAGAGTTATAAAAACAGATGTGTTATTCATTTACTTAAGGAATCAGTAAGCATATCTACGGTTACTCTTTGCAATCCAAAAGAACTCCTGCACGAGTATGACCAAAGACACTTCCTTCGCTGAATTCAAATTCTTCTTTTTATCCTCTATGCGAGAATCAGTTCAAATCCAAAACTTCCTTGTTTCTTTATATAACTCGATACTCTGTAAATCTTGGTTCTCCGTCAGTTCAAAAATCTTAGCAGCAAAGACAACGTCATGTAATCCGAGGCCATAATTATAATCGATGATACGTTGTTTGTCATTCTCTCGTCCTTGGTCTCTACCTGCAAATACTTCACCTATCTCGTTGTATCCTTTAAACTGACTGAAATAGCGGAATCCCTTCACATGATTAGTATCATCACCAAAGACACGGTCAAACACCGTATCACAATTCATAAAACCTTGTGTATGCACTGGAATGATGGTGATACCCTCTTTAAAGGTATTTGCATTTTCTACGACATTACCTTCTGCATGGGTAATGCAACTAAATAGTACATCAGATGTACTCGCAAGTTCGTTAATACTTTCACATACTGAAAACGAAACATTTGCATAATCCTTAAACCGTTCAATAAAGGATTGATGTTGATCCTTATAGCGAAGCAGTTTAACTTCAAAAAGACTCTGTGGTTCTTGCTCCAACAAACACTGTAATGTTGCCCTCGCTGTATTGCCCAACCCCATGATACCGTACGTTTTGGCGTCGCTTTTACGAAGCTCTTTCGCTGCTGCAGCTGAAAGAGCACCTGTTCGCATTGCAGTTATCCAATCAGCACCCATCAAAGCCAACAAATCACCTGTTGATGCATCATAAAGGAGCAAATCACTTCCAAGACTTGGTACGGCATTCAACAATCTATGAACTAACTTCAACCCAAAATAACGTCTCTTCAGTCCCAAAGCGTTATTTGATTGATTCACATTATCCTCAAGGGGAGGTAAAAGACAAGGCATAGAAGTAAAAAACTCTCCATCAGAAGGATGAACACCCATCTTAACGGGCAACTCTGCTCCTGACTTGACAGAAAGACTTTCTTTAACCCACTTGACGCATGTCACAGGCGAAATACCAAGATTGCGTATCACTTTGTCAGAAATGATTCTCATATTATTTCAATTTGATTTTAAAATATTCCAGAGCCTCTTTCAGCACAACAAAAAAATCCTCAATATCTTTCACATCAATAGTACCCAAAGCACACAGACGAAAGGTATTTGTTGTGGAAATCTTGCCCGGGTAAATTGTAAAACCATGCTCTAGACAAAAGTCATGCACCTTCTCAAAACACCAATTGGGATCATTCGGGTACTTCACAGAGACGACAAGTCCTGACTCAATCTTAGGATCGATAACCGTTTCAAATCCCAATTCTGCTACCCCTTTACGAATGGCCTCATAAACTCTGTGGTGGCGTGCAAACTTGAAGTCTTCACCTATTTCAAAGTATTCCTTCAAAGCCTGAATAGTAGCATATATGGTCTGCACAGGTGGTGTAAAGTGCATTTCGCCTGTCTTTTCAAAGAACTCATACTGCAAATACAGATTACAATAGTATGAACGTGTTGGATAGTTCTTAGAAGACTCAATAATATCCCTACGCCCGATTACGAATGACAATCCCGACATTGCCATAATACCTTTCTGGGCAGAAGCCATACAGAAATCCACATTGTCCTTCACAATATCAAACGGAATCATTCCCAAAGACGAGGTGGTATCACAGATGAAGATTGCTCCATACCGATGCGCCATAGCTCCAACTTCGCGAATAGGGTTCAACACGCCTGTACCAGTTTCGTGATGAGTAGTATAGACAACTGCAATATCAGGATTCTCTTTCAAAGTCTTTTCAACATCTTCCAAGTTAGGTTGCTCAAACACAGAAGACTTCAGATTAATATGGGGCATATTATAATACTGGCATACTTCAACAGCACGCGTACTGTACGCTCCGTTATTCACCACTAAAACTCTCTTACCTTCAGGGAGCAAGGAGTTCAGACATATATCGATATTGATAGTTCCTGAGCCACAGAAAAGCACAGAAGTATACTCCGGCTCCGGAGCATGAGCAAGTTTGCATAAATCACTACGCAGCCCCTTCATAAGGCCAGCAAACTCTTTTTCTCGGGGGCATATGTCTGGAACCACCTGCGCCAACTTCACCGTATCGGTAGTGGTGGCGGGGCCTGGATTCAACAACACATTGCGCCTGATCTTTATGTCTTTCAATTCCATCATCTTATTTATTTAAATAAACCATCAAAGCCTCTTTATTCTGAATAGGTGTCGTGGTCGGACGACCAAGGTCTTTACGATTCCCCTTTTTTACACAAACCTGTAGAAGAACAGGTCCTTCAACCATTTTAGCGGTTTTCAGCGCCTCAAGAAGGTCCTCTTTGCTTTCGACACTAACAGCATTGGTATAGCCAACAGCCTTGGCGACAGCAGGTATGTCAATCTTCAAGCCAACGGTAGGTTGTCCACCAACAGAGTCATGAGCACCATTATTAAACACTACGTGAACATAGTTCTTTGGAGCCTTGTTTGCCACTATTGCCATACTACCCATATGCATGATGAGTGCACCATCTCCATCAAAACACCATACCTTTCGGTCAGTTTTTGCCATAGCTATTCCCAGTGCAATCTGAGATGCGTGCCCCATAGAGCCGACGGTCAAGAAATCTCGTTCGTGACCTTGTCTCATACCTTCTCGGTACTCAAATAGTTCACGACTAATCATACCAGTGGTTGAGACAATACAGTCTTTCTCTCCAAGTGCGGCAGCGACTATCCGAATAGCCTCTTCGCGCCCCATCGTAAGGTTATTAACCTCTATGTTCTGAAGCTTGTAATCCTCGAAGGTATCTTTCTCTATGACTAAGGCATATACTTCTTTGTTCTGAATTGCCTTGATAGCCTTAACTATCTGTTTCTCTGCCTCTTCTTTTTCCTTGGAAAGCACATCATAGTTCACACCCATCACATTCAAAAGGCCCGTTGTTACCTTACCCTGCTTGACATGTTGTGGCTCATCGTGAACACCGGGACGTCCACGCCAGCCAATCAACAATAGCATAGGGATGTTATAAACCTCCTCATCTGTTAATGAGGCCAGCGGATTGATTATGTTTCCCTCACCGCTGTTTTGCATATACACACAAGCCGGCTTACTTGTTGCTAGGTAATGTCCGGCTGCAATGCCAACTGCTGCTCCTTCATTGGCAGCAATAATGTTGTGCTGCGCATCACAATGGTCTGTGATGTAAGCACAAATACTTTTCAACAGTGAGTCCGGCACGCCTGCAAAGCAGTCAATGCCATTCTCTTTCAGTTTTTCTATAAAGAATTCTGGTCTTATCATGGTTTATTTTTTCTTGGTCCCAGGGATCAGGTTAAGAATCTGTTTGATTGGCATGCAGTACTGGTCGGAAGCCTCAAGGCTACGACTATGTGTCAAGATGCTTTCAGCGCACTTCACCATAGCAGGGTATGCACTACGAAGCATATGGTTTGCATAGATAACCACATTAATACCCCACTCCGCAAGCTCCTCTTCAGTAAACTGATTATATGTAGTCGGGACAGCGATAATGGGAGTATGAGGATCTTTCTCACGGAAACGTTGACAGAATTCTTTTATGTCTATACCGTCTTTGTTTTTAGAGTGAATCATCACACCATCAGCCCCTGCAGCCACGTATGCAAAAGCACGCTCAAGCGCATCCTCAACCGACTTGCCAGCAATCAAACTCTCAATGCGCGCAATGACCATAAAGTCGTTAGTGATTTGTGCGTTCTTTCCTTCCTGAATTTTGTGACAAAACCCTTCAATGGTATCTTGGGTCTGAACGGCATCGGTCCCAAACAGCGAATTTTGCTTCAAGCCAACCTTATCCTCAATAATTACTGCTGATATACCGAGACGCTCAAGAGTACGAACAGTGAACACAAAATGCTCAACCTTTCCACCCGTGTCGCCATCAAAGATCACAGGCTTAGTCGTCACTTCAAGTGTATCGTTCAGATCGTGAAGTCTAGTGGTTAGGTCAACGGCTTCAATATCGGGTTTTCCTTTACTAGTTGAGTCTGTCAGAGATGAAGCCCACATGCCATCAAATTCGCGATGTTGCCCATTGACATCAACACTTGTATGTTCTGCAATAAGTCCGGTCAATCCGTTATGGGATTCAAGAATACGAACCACTGGTTTTGCTGAAATTAAGCGACGTAGTGATGCGAGACGAGCCTGTGGAGTCACGCCTAACGAGTCAATTGTTTGTTTTAAACCAGATGCAGATATACCTTGAGTATAAGGAATCTCTATAACTTCTCCACCTAGAGATTCCATTACTTTATATACTTCATCACGAAGATACTTAGCGGGACCTTCTTTCCAATCATCGCCATGAATGATATAGTCTGGCTTATACTTCACAAGGTTAGGCACATAACTCCAGTCTTCTTGAGGTACAACCTCTTTTACCCCATTAATTGACTTAACAACGGTCTTACGTTGTTCGTAAGTCAAATAAGGGAGCCGCTTATGAGTTGCTATTGCCTTATCTGTATAAAGACCTATAATTACATCTCCGTATTTTGCACCCTCGTTGATGATGTTAATTAATCCGGGGTGCATAATATCTGCAATCATGCCAAGGTAAACCTTCTTTGCCATTTTATTAAATTTTAATATTTTTTTCTGCGTATTTTAAATCCTGTTCATCGTCAATCTCATACCACTGAAGGTTTTCCAGTTTGAGCACATTCATTGGTGAGACCCGTTGAGAGACATCAAGCAACTGGAACTCATAGCCTAGTTTCGGTTTCTCCTCTACAACTTTTTCATACTCTGCGCAAAGTAATCTGTAGAAGGCATTGCTTATTTTATGAATTCCTACAAGTTCACCAGAGGGGTCAACTATCCCTTTATTAACAGAACAGTTTATTAGCTCGCACCGCTCATTCATTAGTACATAATATTGATCTTGGAACTTGGTCACTGGGGTAATCAGCATTGCTGACTCAAATGGGCACTCCATTAATCCCGTAATAGCACGTTTCTCAAACACAAGATCTGATTCAAAGAGCAGGAAATCATCCTTCCCGATTGTACCTCGGCAATTCCAAAGCGTGTACATACTGTTCGTTTCAGCATATCGAGGACTAAACACACACTGTACCTGCGGATACTGTATTGACAAAGCGTCATAATACTCCTTGTGGTATCCAGTACCTATAATAATCTTCTCTATGCCACAATCTAGAATAGTTTCAATGGCACGCAGTACCATTGCTTTCCCCTTAAAGGGAATAAAACCCTTAGGTTTCAACTCGGTCTGCGATCCAAAGCGGGAACCTAGACCAGCAGCCAAAATAACGGCTGTCTTTATAGGGGCCGGCGGCGATGCTTCCCACATTTCATTCAAATGATGCTCTGTAAGCAGTTTTTCATTAAGCATTGTATCTATTTTTTACCAAATCGGACAAATCACAATTGTCGAAGTATCCTTCATGACAGTAAAAGACGAGAAAGCCCGCACTAGGAATAGAGATATCACGAAATCTTAAGGAGTAGGCCGTGTCCATTTAACACTGATCTTCATTCAGGTTGATTCTTCCACATAACTTGTTGGAACATGCTCTACTCAATTCAGATTACCATTAAAATGACTCTATCATTCGTTTTATGTGATATGGGACTAAACTCCAAATAATCCGAGTAGATAGGGAGAACGGATGCCCAGCTTGCTCAGAATGGCAATAGTTGTATTCTTATAAAATTTGGGGAATATTGTAAAAACGATTTCAACATCAATTAAATTCAACTACTCTGTTTTCGCCAAACCCTACTCTTATCATCCTCATTATCATCTGGTCATAGTCCATCAAACACAGGTCAAATGTCTGTGTTCCGTTTATGGTATAATTGCTGATTCTAACAACAGGGATTCTGCAATCTTTTCCTTCATAATTAAGACCATCTTTATGACTATGGCCCGATAGAATCACATGTATTTTGCCACTAGTTTTTGCAAAATCGAATTCTGTTGAATTAATGCTAATGGATTGCTTTGTATTGTAAGCGTCGCAAAGCTGCACCAATAATACTGACATCGGAGTTATAATGTCCGAATTATAAAACATATGAATACCTATTGCGATATGCTCAACATCGTTGGACTCTAGCTGCTCAGCTAACCAAAGAATTTGCTCCCAACGATAATCATCCATAGCCGTCTCCCAGTCCAATCCGGAGTCCAATATATAGAATCGTGTGTTTTCCCCATCAAAAGCGTAGTATGCAGAACCAGTGTCCGAGAAGTACTCGTTGTCAATGAACTCTCGTGGCAAGTCCCCACGTTGAGTATCAATATTTGAGACATATCCTTGATAGTTAGTATCGTGGTTACCCATCATCTTGTAATACCGACTGAACGTTTTCTTCATCAGCCTATCTGCATACAGCAACTTTTCTTTTGCCATCTCCTGCGAATCTC
>JAEEOD010000253.1 GCA_016284115.1 Bacteroidaceae bacterium | reverse complement strand
TTCGATTTCGACTTTATGTGTCCAGCCCAGTGAATGAAGTTTAGATACATCTATCAGTTTACGGGGCGTCCCATCTGGTTTAGTTGTATCGAACTCTACTTCACCTTCAAATCCTACAGCTTTTACAACAAGTTCTGATAATTCACGAATCGTCAATTCCTTACCTGTTCCCACGTTGATATGGCAATTGCGTATTTCTCCAAGTTTAGGTATCGCGCCACCACGTCCTGCACTATGGTTGCGGTCAACAATACCGTCCGCTTTTGCTACGTAGTGAACACTGGAATACTTATCAATCCCAATAATATCACTGAATTCCACATTCAACAATACATGAACTGAGGCATCTGCCATATCCTCACTCCACAAGAATTCGCGAAGTGGTTTTCCTGTTCCCCACAAAACAACTTTGTTATTGAATATGCCGTATTTAGCGAGAACCTTTTCTATCTCTTCATTGGAAGCGCTACCATTCACTCCTTCAACGGGGCGTTTGTTCATATCGTTCTTAATGGCAGTCCAATTACCATCATGAATGAGTTTTGCCAAATATACTTTTCGCATCATGGCGGGCATCACGTGGCTGTTCTCTAGGTGGAAGTTGTCGTTAGGGCCATACAAGTTAGTTGGCATCACAGCAATGTAATTCGTACCATACTGTAGGTTATAGCTCTCGCACATCTTCAGACCGGCTATCTTTGCAATGGCATATTCTTCGTTAGTGTACTCCAGTGGGCTTGTTAGTAAACAATCTTCTAACATTGGCTGTGGCGCATTCTTGGGATAAATACAGGTAGAGCCTAGAAAGAGCAATTTATCCACACCGTGCGCATAAGCCTCTGAGATTACATTGCACTGTATCTTCATGTTCTGCATAATGAAGTCAGCACGGTAAAGTGAATTTGCCAAAATGCCACCTACAAAAGCGGCAGCCAAAACCACTGCATCCGGTCTCTCCTCATCAAAGAACTTTCGTACCGCCAACTGATCTGTCAGATCCAACTCACGGTGGGTTCGCCCAACCAAGTTAGTATAGCCACGTTTCAGCAGGTTGTTCCAAATAGCGGAACCCACAAGCCCCCTGTGCCCTGCCACATAGATTTTACTCTCTTTCGTAAGCATGTGTAATAATAGTTTTATTGATTACGAATGTTACAAAACTCCCACTCATGTCATTCCTACCCCCTCTACCTTTCCTCTTCACTGACAGGTAAGTCATAACATCGTTATGCACTATTATTTCGTGCATACATTCAAGCTTTATTTCTATATATTTTCTAGTTTGATGAAAACTCTCTTATTCTCTGTTCTTCACTGCGCTTGCAGACAAGGATTTGACCGTTCTTCTCGCTCATGATATAGCCATCAAGTCCCTGTAGGACAACTTTCTTAGCATCTTCTGCATGAACAACGCAATTGGTACATTCGTACATCTTCACGTTGCCAACAGCACCATTTCCGTTTGCATCCTTTGCCAGTTTATCATGCAGGGATGCCCAGTTACCCAAATCACTCCAACCAAAATCAGCGGGATGGGTAAACACTTTATTCTCAGCTGATGCTGGCTCCATCACAGCAAAGTCAATGGAGATTTTCTCGCAGTTCGGGAAGATTGTCTCCACATTACCTGTGGCAGCTATCTTATCCATATCTGCTGCAATGTTTGGTTTGTATTTAGTGATGCATTCGGTAATGGTCTCAATGTTCCAGACAAAAATGCCAGCATTCCACAGGAAGTTACCTGCCTTTAGGTACTTTTCTGCTGTTTCGTGGTCAGGCTTTTCTTTAAATGCTGCAACCTTGTGAATCTCGCCAACTTCAACACCTGCAGTTTCGACATAACCGTAACCAGTTTCAGGACGTGAAGGCGTAATGCCTATAGTAACTATTGCATTGTTCGTATCAGTAAACGAAAGCGCATTATTAATTACCCTACGGAACTCTTCGGGATTCATTACCACTGCATCTGCAGGTGTCACCACCACATTGGCATTAGAGTCTTCTTTCTTAATACTCCAGCAAGCCCAAGCAATACAAGGGGCTGTATTACGGGCAGCTGGCTCAGCCAGAATGTGGTTCTCTGGAATATCGGATAATTGTTCCTTCACAATATCAACGTATTTAGCGTTAGTCACAACCCAAAAGTTGCTCATGGGGCATACACCTTTGAAACGGTCCACAGTTAGTTGTATCAAAGTGCGTCCGCATCCCAATATATCAATAAACTGTTTCGGGTATTCAGGAGTACTCAGCGGCCAGAAACGGCTACCAACACCACCTGCCATTATTACTACATGATTATTTCTCATATTTTTTTCTTTTTATTTCTTTGTAAAATGAAGGAACTTTGTAATCATTCTTTTCATTCCAGTGTTTTGGTTATCAATATAAGCATCAAGCAATCTTGTTTTCTCATTTAGAGGAATGACATCATAATCAGCAATGGCAGCTGGTATCAGTGTACTATTACCCTCATTCAGAGTTATCTCATCACCTGTGCTCCTTACTTTTATCTTGCAGTCGCCCTCAATGCACATAGAAATTATAAAACTATCATACTTTCGTAAATCTCTATGGAAAGGCTTTGATATTTCCATTACTCTTACATCAAAGTAAGGTGTGTCAATGATTTGAGTCGCCTTATTGGCACTCTCGATATAATCTGTACGATAGTTCTCCTCTACATGATAATCTAAAGCCTGTGCCGCTAACGCTGTATGTAACTCTCTTGGTTTACCATCTATCCCTGGTCGGTTATAATCATATATCCTATAGGTCACATCCGAGGACTGCTGTACTTCAGCTAACATGATTCCACCACAGATTGCATGTACACGGCCTGCGGGCAAGTAGAATACATCACCAGCCTTGACTTGATGGTCTGCCAAGACTTTTGTTATCGTACCATCTGCTATTCGTTGGTGATATTCCTCTTTGGTTATTACCTGCTTAAAGCCAGCATAAAGGTGTGCACCTTCATCTGCCTTAATGACATACCACATTTCGGTCTTGCCCATCTTACCATGCTCGCGCATTGCCATTTCATCATTGGGATGAACCTGTATACTAAGGTCACGCTTGGCATCAATGAACTTTACCAACAATGGGAGTTTGCCTTGATAATTCTCATTCACCTTCTTACCAAGAATAGCTTCTGGTTGTTCATTGATGACTGATATCAGATCTTTTCCTTTCAGCTCACCATTACTCACAATGCTGGTGCTGGATGGCACAGCACTTACCTCCCAACTTTCGCCAATAGACTCGTCAGAAGGCTCCAAACCCTTATATGGTCTGAGTTGGTTCCCGCCCCATACTACGGAGTGTAGATTTGGTTGAAATAGAAATGGATATAAATACATTGTCTTAAAAACGGGCAGGCCCACAGTTGTTGAACTTTTTATTCTTATGAGAGACCAACGGGCTTACCACTTTTTATTATGCACGTTATTAAATCATCTATAGCATGTTTAACCAACGACTTTATCGTCCCATTTTTCCGGCCACCTACGTTCAATTAACATCATTATACCAATAACAAGACAAGCCATTGAAACAAATCCTTGAAACATATCCAAAGTCAAAAAGCCAAATAGCATTAATAACCATGGCAATACTTTCTTTATCATAACTATTATCTTTTTATTTCTTAATTCTTTCTTTTAAAATGGGCGGGCCCGCTGTTATTGAACCTTTTTGTCTTATGAGAGACCAGCGGGTTCCCCACCCCATGATGTATGATGTTTCTTTATTCTTATTTCTTTGTTAGTCGAAATCCCTTGTAGCGGATATGTTGCAAGTAACTGCGGGTGATCCACATAACAGATTAAAACCTCATTATTGGTGGATATGCCGG
>JAEEOD010000252.1 GCA_016284115.1 Bacteroidaceae bacterium | reverse complement strand
ATGAATTTAACTATACATAACTAGTGATGGCCGAAATGAGAATAAAACGCAAGATATACGTAGCAAGTAGTTGGCGAAACGAGTATTTCCTAGAAGTGGTGGCCAAGTTGAGGGAGGCAGGGCACGAAGTGTACGACTTCCGCAACCCACCATCGGGCGACCCAGGATTTAAATGGAGCAGCGTGAGCGAAGACTATATGGAGTGGTCTCCACAGCAGTACTGCGATATGCTGCAGCATCCCTATGCTGTACGCCAATTCCATAACGACATCCAAGCGATGGAGGCTTGTGACACCTGTGTCTTGGTGCTGCCTTGCGGTAGAAGTGCTCATACAGAGGCTGGTTGGTTTGCAGGCAAAGGTCGGACTACCATCGCTTATATTCCTGAACGGCAAGAGCCAGAACTGATGTACAAACTATTCAGTGGCTTATGTTGCTCAATAGATGAACTTATAGAAACCCTAAAATGAATCTATATGGACAGGCTCACCGCACAACAACGCCATCAGAATATGGCTGCCATCCGGTCGAAAGACACGAAGCCGGAGATGATTGTGCGACGTGGTCTGTGGAAGCGAGGTTTCAGATATAGGCTGAACCATAAGCGGCTGCCAGGTCATCCTGATCTCGTACTTAGAAAGTACCGCACCTGCATCTTTGTGAACGGTTGCTTTTGGCATGGCCATTTGGTAGATATGCAGACACTTGAAAACTCGGAGTGCTGCAAGATTCCTAATACGAACCGCGATTTCTGGGTAGCTAAGATTCGCAGGAACAAAGAGCGCGACAGAGAGGAGCAGCGCACATTGGCTAGCATGGGCTGGCACTGCATCACAGTTTGGGAGTGTGAACTGAAACCTCAAAAGCGAGAAGAGACATTAGACTCCATCGCTTTTACTCTAAACCACATTTGGCTGCAAGACCACGGAGCAAAGCCCGCGCCATACTCTATGCTGAATGACAATAATATACAAATGCCTATCGCAGCAGAGCAATAGTTTATAATAATAAGTATGGAAAAATTCATTCATGATGAATATACTCTGACGGCAATGAAACTGGTAAGAGAAGGCAAAAGCTTTTTCATTACTGGTAAAGCAGGTACGGGTAAGACCAGACTCCTGGGTGAAATCGTCAGGGAATCCCGTGCTCGCGGAAAGAACATCGTTGTGGCTGCACCTACGGGCGTAGCTGCTAAAAATGCTGAGGGACAGACGTTGCATTCCTTGTTTGGATTGAAAACCATCACTTATATTCCCGGTAAAACCCGCAATTGGTATCACCTTGACACTGCCAAAGAGAGAGTCATCAGAAAGTTGGACATACTTATTATTGACGAAATAAGTATGGTGAGATGCGATGTCCTCGACATGGTGGACCAGACATTAAAAAAGGTCAGGTGGAGCGGCAGCGCCTTCGGCGGCATACAGGTAATATTTTTCGGTGATTTGTTTCAGCTTCCGCCAGTGGTTGAAGATGATGATGAAGAACTGCTATATTCCCACTATGAAAAAGATAACCCATATTTCTTTTCGTCCGACGTCATAAGGAAACGTCCTTTACCGCTACTTGAATTAGAAAAAGTACACAGACAAAAAGACGAAAGATTTGTACGCATCTTGAACAATGTCCGTGAGGGCAAAATCCTTTCTGGGGACATAGAGGCAATCAACAGAAGATTTAAAGATGGTTACGAGCCATCAATTTCAGAACCTGCAATATATCTGCGAACCAGAAAATATAATGTTTGGAAACATAATGATAGCAAACTAAAGGAATTGCCCGGCGAAAAATTTACTAGCACAGCTGAGATAGAAGGCTATTTTCCTAAAAGACTGTTTCCTGCTGACGAGGAATTAGCACTTAAAGTTGGTGCAAAAGTCATGCTCCTGCGAAACGACAATGATGGCTATGAATATGTAAATGGCACCTTGGGGATTGTCAAAAGTATATACGGTGGAGTCGTAAGAGTCCTTACACAAGAAGGGAAACTGATAAGCGTGGAGAAATCCGCATGGACGCTTTACAAGTACGAATACGACGAGAGGAATAAGATCATCAAGCCCTTTCCTGTCGGTTCATTTACGCAATATCCAATTAAATTGGCTTGGGCGGTTACGATTCATAAGAGCCAAGGTTTGACCTTTGATAAAGTGATTATTGATGCGCATCGGTCTTTTGCCTCAGGACAAGTTTATGTAGCATTAAGCCGTTGTAGGTCATTGAAAGGTATTGTTTTAACGACAAGAGTCTCAAAGGATGACATCAAGTTAGATCCAATTATTGTAGACTACATGAAGTCGGTTGAAAGGATTAAGCCGGATTTGACACTCCAAAGCCAAGAATTGGAAGAGATTTTCCTCTTTGATGATGATGAGAAGACAATCACGGGTATTGTAAGTGAATTCTCTGGAAATGTCGAAATCCATGAAGGAGTAGAAAAAATAGCGGATAAAGCTTTCAAAGACAATACTGAGATTACAGAAGTTGTTTGTCCTGAATCGCTACGAGAAATCGGTGACTACGCGTTCAAAGGCTGTGCCAATTTGCAAAAGATATATCTCAATGAAGGTTTGGAAAGCATAGGCATGGATGCATTTATCGATACTGGTCTTAAGGAGATTGTTCTTCCTTCAACACTTTCTGATATATCCTTAACACCTTTTGAGTGCAAAATGAACGTCAATGTACTCAATGATGATTTTTCTAGTGATGATGGAGTCCTTTATAACGAAGACAAAACAACATTAATTCTATATCCTAGAAAGGTAATCCAGAAGAAGATTGAGATATCAGATTCCGTTACTCGTATAGAAGCCTATGCTTTTGAAAATAATGAAGCAGAAGAAATAGTTATACCGGAGGACATTGAAGAGTTAGAAAATGATATCTTTTCAGGTTGTGAAAATTTGAAAACCCTGACAATAAAAGAAGGCTATCCAAAGCTCATCAACATCAAGGATGAAACATTCGACGGTTTCGAAATTGAAGACTGCGTTCTTCGAGTTCCTTTTGATTCTTTATCGGATTACATGGAGGATGAAAGATTCAAGGACTTCAAATATATCACAGCCATTGAGGGAAGCCGTTGCCTGCGGTATGATGAAAACGGAACAGTGATTACAGGATACGACGATGACGGCACAGAAGATATTATTATCCCTGAAGGAGTCACCAGCATAAAGGAGGAAGCTTTCTGCGATAATGAGGATATCGTAAGCGTGGTTTTTCCTGAGTCCCTTGAAACTATTCACCACTCAGCATTTTCCAGATGTTCAAACCTTTCTGATATAGAGTTAAAGAGTGGATTAGAGACGATAAAATGGGATGCTTTTAAAGGTACGGCACTTCCTGATGTTAACATCCCCGATACAGTAAAAGAAATAGATTGCACTGCATTCTCATGTGAGATGGAAGTCGATGCGCAGAATGTGGATTATTGTGCTTACGACGGAGTGCTCTATTCTTTCAATGAATCAAAACTGGTCATCTATCCTTCAGACAAAACCGATGATGAGTTTGTGGTTCCCGAAACCGTCTCTATCATCCATCATTTTGCCTTTGAAGATTCTTCTCTACACTCTCTCTATATCCATGAGGATGTAGATGAAATAGGTCAGGCTTTCATCGGTGGCTGCGAAAAACTGACAAAACTAACCATCGACATAGAAAATCCCGATTCTGTCCAGTTTCATGAGAAAGCTTTTGCGAATTTCAACAAGAAACAATGTACGCTATACGTGCCCTATGGATGCCGCCAAACATACTTGTCTAATGAACTGTTTCTGGGTTTCAAGAGCATTAAGGAATTACAATCTGACGATGCTTATGTAACGGGACAATTCTTTGAGTCGCTCCCGAGTTATTCATATAGCGAGAGCAAGCCATTCTGCTTTATTGATGGCAAATATCGTTTCTATATTGTTTCAACAAAAGACGGATTCTTCCTGCGCAAGGTAGGCGTTGGCTACTATTTCCTTTCAGATCATGTCAGAAGCGATAAGACAGGGGCCATCTGGGTTCATAACAAGAAAGAGAAGGCCGCCAGTTACGACTTCAGTTACACTACCGATAAAGAAACAAGAACAAGAGTCGGGCATTTCGACGAGAATTACATCAAGAAAGCACTAACATATAAAGACTATCAATCAGGGAAAACTTTTACGATTGACTTAAAATAAAAGTGCTTAACAGGTTTAAAAGGCAATTATCAAGAGAAATATGAATAGGACGCTACATTTTTACAACTACGAACAATGTTATGCACATTATACTAAGCGGATAATGAGCATAAGACAAGCA
>JAEEOD010000251.1 GCA_016284115.1 Bacteroidaceae bacterium | reverse complement strand
CGTGAAGCGGGTTTTATTAAGTAAAGGAGGAATAGGTATGAATACAATGACGTACAAGGGTTATTTAGGGTCGGTGGCATATAGCGACAAAGACCAAGTGTTCTTCGGTAAGATAGAGGGCATCAAGGGCTTAGTGAACTTTGAGGGTGAAAGCGTCAAGGAGCTGACAGCAGCCTTTCATGAGGCTGTGGATGACTACCTTGCTTATTGTGAAGACGAGGGCATCGAGCCAGACAAAAGCTATACAGGTGTGCTGAATGTACGCCTTACACCTGCCATTCATCGACAGATTGCCATGCTTGCCATTAAAGCTGGCATATCCATCAATGCTTATATTAAAGATGCTTTGGAGGAAAAGGTGGAGAGTTCTGCTGCAATGTAGGACTCTGTGCTCTAGAAAACTATACATCGGAATCCGATCGGGATTTTGACAAATTGCTCATGGTCATAGATCATTGCCACGTTTGTCTCATAGTAAAATCATTTCTTGAAATGATATGAAAATAACTTTTCTTGGCAGTTTCTAAAGAAAAATATATATTTGCAAACAAATAACGCAACTAACAACAAACAACATGAAAAAGTATCTTTTGTGGATAATAGCCATTATCTTTGCCTTTAGTGGTACGATGAAGGTGCAGGCACAGGTGATGAAAACTGAAGACTTGGAGAAATATGCGAAAAACAAGTATGGTGAAAAGTGGCTTGATGCAGCAGCTAATCTTGCCAGTCAATTGACGCTGGACAAGAATGAAGCACTCTCGTACCAAGAGGTGATAGAATTACCTGGCAAGACCAAGGAGCAAATCTATGTGGCATTGAACTACTGGGCTACAGCCACTTTCAAGGACAAGCAGGCTATCACGCTGAACGACAAGGAGGCGGGGGTCATCATCATCTCATCAACCATCGACGCCATTGCAGACCATACTGGCACACTGTTCCGCTACATCGTGAGCATCACGCCGATAATCAAGCTGGACATCAAGGATGAAAAGATGCGTATCACCTACACCGTGCAAAACTATGACGTGCTGAAGGTTGAAGACGGTGGATGGTTTGGAGGAATAGGTAGTGACAAAGAAGACAACAAACGAAGGAATCAGACTTCCTATAGCGACGGCAAACGTCTAAAGGATGACAAGACCGACCGAAGGCTTTATGACGAGCAGTGGGAGATTGCCAAGCACTACCCCTTCGTGGAAAAGGATGCACAAAAGCGCACCTGCTCGAAAGCACTAGTGATGACACATGCCTACTCAAACGCTATCCTCGACAAGGTGAGTGAGGCCGTTAAGAACGGTATCACTGGAGCGGATGATGATGACTGGTAAATTAGATTCCGGTTTGGCATTATTCTTATAATCTGTTCATTGAGAATACAAAATTACAGCTGATGACAATCTCTTTGGGAGAAATATGTAATGGCAAGAAAAGCATAACTGATTAACTATGGACAAGAAGATTTATTTTGCTGGGTCTATTCGTGGAGGGCGCGTGGATGCAGACCTCTATAAGCGACTGATTGCATATATGCAACAGACTGATACAGTATTGACCGAGCATGTGGGGAGCTCGAAGCTGAATTTGATGGAGCAAGGGCGAAGTAAAGATGCTTTAATATATGACCGAGACACGGCTTGGCTCAGGGAGTGTAACATAGTGGTGGCGGAGTGTACTTGTCCATCACTGGGCGTAGGTTATGAATTGGCTTATGCTGAGAAGTTAGGTAAACCTTGCCATATTTTCTATGACAAGTCGAAGACACAGCTCTCTGCAATGTTGACGGGAGATCCTTATTTCCAGATTCATCCTTATGAGAGTGAGGAGGAGATATATGACATTCTGATGGAGATATTGAAAACAAAATAATGAATTTCAAATTAAAACATCATACTATGAAAAACTCATTTATAAGTAGTTTGTTGGCTGTTATGCTGACTTTTTTATTCGTTACTCCTTCTTTGGCAGACGATTTCAATGAACCATATATTCCTGCTATTGCGCTCTATCCGCAACAGAATGCCGTTCGCAACCGTCTTGATTTGAGTGGTATATGGAACTTCCAGCTAGATCCAAAAGATGAAGGTGAAAAGAATGGATGGTTTAATGGCTTGCCTGAACCTCAGTCAATAGCCGTTCCTGGGAGTTGGAACGACCAGCTTGACCAGCAGCATAATTACCTGGGATGTAGTTGGTATGAGACAGAGACCTTTGTACCTTCAACTTGGAAAGATAGCGAAATCGGTTTGCGCATAGGCTCAGCCGTTTATTATGCAAAAGTATGGATCAATGGTCAGCCGTTAGGTCAACATGAGGGCGGCCATCTTCCTTTTGCTTTCGCAATTACCAATAAAGTGAAATGGGGAGAGAAGAATCGTATCACGATAATGGTGGAAAACAAACTGTCTCCAGACAGAGTACCTGGCAATGTAGCTGGCGGTGCTTTGGCCAGCCAAAATTACCCTAATGCCAACTACGATTTCTTTCCATATAGCGGGTTACATCGGGCAGTATGGCTCTATAGCGTGCCAAAATCTGCTCATCTCATAGATATCACACTTACAACCAACTTTCAAGATACAGAAGGTATCATTCATGCCAAAGTTAGAAAGAATGGGAAAGCAACGAGCGGCAGAATAGCAGTGACAGGAAAAGATGGTAAACAAGTATCTGCACCTATACGTTTCAACGGCGATGAGACAGAGATAGATATTCACATTCCACAGGTAAAGTTGTGGAGTCCTGAATCTCCTAATTTATACGATGTCACTGTAGAATTGGGCAATACGGCTAAGCCTATTGACAGTTATACATTACAGACAGGTATAAGAACTATTGAAGTAAAGGGCGACGATATCCTCCTAAACGGCAAGCCCATCATTATACGAGGTTTCGGTAAACACGAAGATTTCCCCATCTATGGCAGAGGAGTAGCACAACCTGTAATGGTGAAAGATTTCTCACTGATGAAATGGTTGGGTGCCAATGCCTTTAGAACAAGCCATTATCCTTATGACGAGTCGGTGTATGCTGAAGCTGACAAGCAAGGCATATTGATTATCGACGAAATACCATCGGTAGGCCTCGTATTTTATGATGATCAGAAAGACATTGACCACAGACGAAAGGTTTGCGACAAGATGCTCCAAGAAATGATTACCCGCGACAAAAACCATCCATCGGTAATTATGTGGTGTGTTGCAAATGAGCCTTCTCCAAAAACATTGGGTTCCAACGTGCTGGCTGGCACCAATGATGCAGCAGAAGAAGAAAACCGCATTGCTAAAGAATTTTTGGGTGGTTTAGTGCGCCAAGCCAAACATCTTGACCCTACTCGACTAGCCACTTTTGTAGGAGTGATGGGAGGTCCTGCCGACTGGATGGAGTGTTGTGATCTTATTACTATCAATCGCTATTATGGCTGGTACACCAATATCGGTAATTTCCCTATGGCAGAGCGATATTTCAGTGGTGAACTCGACAAACTGCATAATGACTTGCACAAACCTATTGTTGTGACCGAATTTGGAGCTGATGCTATAGCTGGTCATCACGCCGATGAAGACGAAATGTTCTCAGAAGAGTACCAGCAGAAAATGATTAACGCCTACTTGGATATTGCCAATACCAAACCATATGTAAAGGGCATGATGATCTGGGCTTTTGCTGATTTCCGAACTAGTCAGGCGCTGATGCGTGTTCGAGGTATGAATCTCAAGGGTGTCTTCACCCAAGATCGCCGTCCCAAAATGGCTGCTTGGTTACTAAAAAAGCGTTGGGTAGATGATATGAATGGTAACTACTAATTTTCGGAGTAATATTTCTAACTACGAATTGAAGCAGTAGCTATAAATGTAGCGGATATCTGAACTGACAATGGTAGTGAGCGATGCAGGCGGATTCAATAACACAGATTTTAAATCCCGAGTGATGCCCTCACCAGTAAGCTTCAGCACTGCCTCTTTCTGTGTCCAGAGTTTTATGAATTCCAGTTCAGGACGTTCTGCCTGCTCTATCTGGTGCGCCTCATTTTCATTCATAGTATAATCCATCAGGGTTTGCTTGAATGTACGGATTGATTCGATATCGATGCCCACGGGTTGGTCGGAGATCATGCAAATAGCTGCCTCACGACAATGACTAAGATTGAAATAAATATGGGGATAACCAACAAGGGACGGCTTGCCGTGTTCACCATATTCGAAGATAGGCTTCTCAATGATGCCGTATTCCTTTTGTAATCCTTCGCATAGCAAGAGGTAGGCAGCAACACAAGTTCGCTGCCCTAACTCGTGTTTAAATTTCAAAGCTTGCTCACGACGCTGCCCAGACAACTCTGCCAACGCCACTTGCAAGTCGAAGTCGTATATTTTATCGTTGATGTATATCATTTCATATTTCTTCTACATACTCTAACACCCTCGTACCCCTCCATTGTAGAGGGGTAATATTGGGGTGTTATTATTACTTCAGAACAACTGTATTTAGGGTATTCGGAGCCAATGTTACCGTTTGGTTCACCTCATTCAGCTGCAATGTAACAGCCTGCTCATGATCAGTTTGGTTGCCCACCAAAGCAACCACACTACCATCAGTATTGACAAAAGCCATAGCGTCAGCATAAGTGCCTGACAAATCCAACAGTTTAGCTCCTGGCAATACATAGTGACTGGCATGTTTCAAAACGTAGTATTCTGGTGTATAACGGAAAGTCTTATTGTCCTTATTCACCGTCACCAGGCTATTCTGACTCCATCCCCAACGGCTAACGCCACCCTCAAGTAATGAGGTATTCCAATAGAAATAAGCCTGCACGCCATTCTTAAAATAATGCTTCATCAAGTCCCATGAATGCATGGCACCCTTCCAGTCGTTCTTGCCATCACCACACTCCTGCTCTGTCTGGTAACAAGGTAAATTAGGATATTCCTTATGCAAGGTAGGCAAAGCATCCTTGCCAGCCCATTGGAATCCCATACCTTTAATATATTTGCTAGCTGTAGGATGGTTCATCACTGTGTGACTCAGTTCCAAGTTGGCGCGTTCAATGGTACCATAATAGACCTCTACTCCACGTTTCTCCATCTCAGGACCAAGGTAATTGCCAATAAAGTCTGCCAAACTCTCGGATTTCCACACACAAGCAG
>JAEEOD010000250.1 GCA_016284115.1 Bacteroidaceae bacterium | reverse complement strand
GATGCTTACAATGAGCAGGGTGGTGCATTCAAGCGTAAGGAGGATATGCACCGTATGGCTGAGGCTAACCGTGCATTCGCACATTTCAGATTCTAAGATAAGGTTTTTAATAGGTTTTTAAGATAACAAGAATGTCGAAACAAGACTTACACTTGACGCGTAATATCGGTATCATGGCTCACATCGATGCCGGTAAGACCACTACGTCAGAACGAATCTTGTATTATACGGGTATGACTCACAAAATTGGTGAGGTTCACGACGGTGCTGCTACAATGGACTGGATGGTTCAGGAGCAGGAGCGTGGTATCACTATTACTTCAGCTGCTACCACTTGCCGTTGGAAATGGAACGACAATACCTACAAGATTAATCTGATTGACACTCCGGGACACGTTGACTTTACCGCTGAGGTGGAGCGCTCTCTGCGTGTGCTCGATGGAGCAGTGGCTACTTACTGTGCTGTTGGTGGTGTAGAACCTCAAAGTGAGACAGTATGGCGCCAGGCAGATAAATACAATGTTCCTCGCATCGCTTATGTGAATAAGATGGACCGTTCAGGTGCCGACTTCTTCGAGGTGATGCGCCAGATGAAGAGCATCCTGGGGGCTAACCCTATCCCAGTGATGATCCCTATCGGCGCAGAGGAAAATTTCAAAGGTGTGGTTGATTTGATTCAGATGAAGGCTATCTTTTGGCACGACGAGACCATGGGCGCTGAGTATTCCGTTGAGGAAATACCAGCTAGTCTGATGGCTGAGGCCGAAGAGTATCGCGCTAAACTGATTGAGGCAGCTGCTGAGTATGATGATGTTTTGATGGAGAAGTTCTTCGATGATCCTTCCACCATAACAGAGGATGAACTGATTGCTGCAGTGCGCAAGGCTACCTTGAGCATGTCATTGGTTCCTATGTGTTGTGGTTCATCATTCAAGAATAAGGGTGTGCAGACCTTGTTGAACTATGTGTGCGCATTCCTGCCTTCACCACTTGACACGCCTAACATTGAGGGTACCAACCCTTCTACTGGCAACATTGTGGAGCGCAAACCATCAGAGGATGAGAAGACATCTGCTTTGGCATTTAAGATTGCTACCGATCCTTATGTAGGTCGCCTTACTTACATCCGTGTTTATTCTGGTAGCATCGTTTCTGGTTCTTATGCTTACAACACCCGTTCTGGCAAGAAGGAGCGTATCAGCCGCTTGTTCCAGATGTTCTCTAACCACCAGAATCCTGTTGATGAGATTTCTGCTGGTGATATCGGTGCTGCTGTAGGTTTGAAGGATATCCATACTGGTGACACCCTGTGTGATGAGGATGCACCTATCGTATTGGAGTCAATGGACTTCCCAGATCCAGTGATTGGTATTGCTGTGGAGCCAAAGACCCAGAAGGATATGGAGAAACTTTCTAACGGCTTGGCTAAGTTGGCAGAAGAGGATCCAACCTTTACTGTACATACCGACGAGCAGAGCGGTCAGACCGTTATCTCTGGTATGGGTGAACTTCACCTCGATATTATCATCGACCGTCTGAAGCGTGAGTTCAAAGTAGAGTGCAACCAGGGTAAGCCTCAGGTGAACTACAAGGAGGCAATCTCCAAGACTGTCAACCATCGTGAAGTTTACAAGAAGCAGAGCGGTGGTCGTGGTAAGTTTGCTGACATCATTGTTAATATTGGTCCTGTGGATCCAGATTATACATTGGGTGGCTTGCAGTTTGTAAACTCTGTAACGGGTGGTAACATTCCTAAGGAATATATCCCAGCTGTACAGAAGGGCTTTGAGACTGCTATGAAGAGCGGTGTGCTTGGTGGCTATCCTATGGATTCAATGAAGGTAGATCTGTTGGATGGTTCATTCCATCCAGTGGATTCTGACCAGTTGTCGTTCGAAATCTGCGCTATTCAGGCCTACAAGACTGCTGCTTCTAAGGCAGGTCCTGTATTGATGGAGCCTATCATGAAGCTCGATGTGGTTACTCCTGAAGAGTACATGGGTGACGTGATTGGTGACTTGAACAAGCGTCGTGGTCAGGTAGAAGGTATGGAAAGCACCCGTTCCGGTGCTCGCATCGTGAAGGCGATGGTGCCATTGGCAGAAATGTTTGGTTATGTAACAGCGTTGCGTACCATCACTTCTGGCCGTGCAACCTCAACTATGAGCTACGACCATCATGCAGCTGTCTCTACTACTATCGCTAAGGCAGTGTTGGAAGAAGTGGGTGGCCGCTTGGATTTATTGAAGTAAAAACGAAGGACCTTGGGTTAGTGAATGACTCTTAACCTAAGGCTTTCAAAATTAATAGTAACAATTTAAATTTAAAGAAATGAGTCAAAAAATCAGAATTAAACTGAAATCCTACGATCACAGCTTGGTAGACAAGTCAGCTGCTAGCATCGTAAAGACTGTAAAGTCAACTGGAGCTATTGTCAGTGGTCCTATTCCATTGCCAACACACAAGAAGATTTTCACAGTTAACCGTTCAACCTTCGTAAACAAGAAGGCTCGCGAGCAATTCGAGCTCTCTTCTTACAAGCGTCTGATCGATATTTACAGCTCAACGGCTAAGACTATCGATGAATTGATGAAATTGGAGTTGCCGAGCGGTGTTGAAGTAGAAATCAAAGTGTAATTTTTAATTATTAAGTGAAATGCCAGGATTATTAGGAAAGAAAATCGGAATGACATCCGTATTCAGTGCCGATGGTAAGAATGTACCATGCACTGTTATCGAAGCAGGTCCTTGTGTTGTTACTCAGGTTAAGACTGTTGAGACCGACGGCTATGAGGCTGTTCAGCTCGGCTTCCAGGAGAAGAAGGAGAAGAACACCACCAAGCAGATGATGGGTCACTTCAAGAAGGCTGGTGTAACACCAAAGAGACACTTGGCTGAGTTCAAGAATTTTGATACCCAGTTAAATTTGGGTGAAACTGTAAACGTAGAGCTGTTCAATGATGTTGATTTCGTTGATGTGATCGGTACCTCAAAGGGTAAAGGTTTCCAGGGTGTGGTTAAAAGACATCATTTCGGTGGCGTAGGCCAGCAGACTCATGGTCAGCACAACCGTCTCCGCAAGCCAGGTTCAATCGGTGCTTGCTCTTACCCTGCAAAGGTGTTCAAAGGTATGCGCATGGGTGGTCAGATGGGTGGCAACCGTGTAACGGTTCAGAACTTGCAAATTTTAAAGGTAATCGCGGAACACAATCTGCTCTTGGTTAAGGGCTCCGTTCCAGGTTGCAAAAATTCAATCGTTTTAATTGAGAAATAATGGAAGTTAGCGTTTACAATATTAAAGGTGAAGACACCGGAAGAAAGGTTGCGTTAAACGAATCTATCTTCGGAATCGAGCCCAATGACCATGCAATCTACCTTGACGTAAAGCAGTTTTTGGCTAACCAGCGCCAGGGTACTGCAAAGTCTAAGGAAAGAAGTGAAGTTAGTGGCTCTACTCGTAAATTAGGTCGTCAGAAAGGTGGTGGCGGTGCTCGCCACGGTGATATCAACTCACCAGTATTGGTTGGTGGTGGTCGCGTGTTCGGTCCAAAGCCAAGAGATTACTCTTTCAAGTTGAATAAGAAGGTAAAGCAGTTGGCTCGTAAGTCTGCCCTCGCATACAAGGCACAGAACAGTGGCATTATGGTGGTTGAGGACTTTACTTTCGAGGCTCCAAAGACTAAGGAGTTTGTAGCTTTGTTAAATAATCTTAAAGTTTCTAACAAAAAGCTACTCTTAGTATTACCAGAAGCTAATAAAAACGTATATTTGTCGGCTCGTAACTTGCAGCGTGCCAAGGTACAGACTGTTTCAGGCGTAAATACCTACCGTGTATTGGACGCCGGAGTAGTTGTGTTTACCGAAAAAGCACTTTCAGCAATCGACGATATGTTAGATAAAAAGGAGGCGTAAATAATGGCAGTTATTATTAAACCATTGGTGACAGAGAAGATGACGGCGATGACCGAAAAGATGCCAAATCGTTTCGGTTTCATTGTACGTCCAGATGCTGATAAATTGGCGATTAAGAAAGAAGTTGAGGCACTCTACAATGTAAAAGTTGTTGATGTGAATACAATGAGATATCAGGGTAAAAGCAAGAGACGTTATACCCGTAGTGGCTTGTTGACAGGTCGTACCAATGCCTATAAGAAGGCTGTGGTAACCCTGAGAGAAGGTGATACTATAGATTTTTATAGCAATATTTAATTAAGATGGCAGTACGTAAATTTAAACCCACAACACCGGGTCAAAGACATAAAATTATTGGTACTTTCGAAGAAATTACTGCACGGGTACCAGAGAAATCTCTTGTGTTTGGTGTTA
>JAEEOD010000249.1 GCA_016284115.1 Bacteroidaceae bacterium | reverse complement strand
CGCCCTGCAGCGTCAAATCCTAAATATTGAAGTCACTGATCTCCAGTGACTTCTATTGTTTCTTTCGCCTCCTGGCTGCTGAGCCCTGATTTGCCAGCACATAGCGCGATATATAGGCTTTAACAAAAATTGGGTAGCACCGGCCACACCCGCCGCACCAAGAAGATTGAAGATTGAAAATTGAAAATTCTTGCCTGGCAAGCGACCAGAGGTCGAGCTGAGGTAATCTCATTCCTCGTTCCTCCTTCCTTGAGAAATGAATAAATATACGTTTCCCGCCAAAATAGTGCCACTTTTCACTCGTAGAGTGCCACTTTAGCGACGTAAAGCGCCACTCTCTGTAGTATAGAGTGGCCCTTTAGAATTCTAAAGTGGCGCTTTAGAAATGTCCCAGGCCCTGGGACAAATTTTTTCGCCATTTTCGTCCCATTTTTCGTCTTGAAATGAATAATTATACGCGTAACGAATATTTATTCAAAATCGTCGAGGTGCGAGGTATGAAATAATCTTCAATCTTTATGCTTCGCATCGAAGTCGCTCACGCTCGGCATGGCTCAAGCAAGCTCAGCTCTGCTCTCGCTTAATCGCGACTTTCAATTTTCAATCTTCAATTTTCAATCTTCTTGGTGTGGCGGGTGTCACCGGTGCGGGTCATTTTCCGTTAACCCGTTAGCTGTTTTGCCGGGTGTTACCACTACGCATCTTGCCAGTATCCTTTTCATAGGTGATGCATAGATCCAAGTGACGGTATTCCCGTCTTACTTTCCAACCCTCTGGCCACGGAGCATTGATACAGCACATTTTGGTCATTAACTCTTGGAACGAGTCTCGATAGTTCATGCCCAACCAATAAAGGAAATTGCTGTGAAACAACTCCTTCGAACCGCCTGACAGGTACAACAATGGAGACTCCTTCAGTTGATTGTAAATAGTATTCATATTTTAATACTCTTCAATTTGAATATAGGGGAAGTTCTGACGGACGTGCTCTATCAACTGCTGGAAGGAACCGTCAGTCTTTTTCCACCATTTCACACACATAATCCTTTCACCTCGCACCACCAGCAGGTCTTTCTCATTCGTATAGAAATCGCCCGTGCCCCTCTGTCCTTCCAGTTTTCCGCAATCCCATACGGGGTTGTCAGCAGCAGCGGGATAGAACAAATATAGGAGGTTCTGGAAATAGCTGTAGTTATTCAACTCTCGGGGGAATGCATTTCTCAGTTCATCTAACGATGCATCCGGGTTGTTCTGCAGATATGCCCTGAACACATGTAGGGCTGTCTGCGCCTGATTAAGATGCCATCCTACGTAAGTGCCATCACAGATCACATTATATTTAGTTGTGTCGCGGTTGGTCTCCTTGAATACATTGTCATAAACATCAGGACTGAGCATCATCTGCTCCGGGTACTCCTTCAGCACGGAAATAATGACCTTGAATAAGTCCTCATTACTGTGCCAAAGTCCTGCAAGCAGCTCCTGCTTGTCCGTTTCCTCCATCAACTGCCTGCATTCTTTCTTCCTTTGTACTTTCACGTTCCCAGCAACAAGAGCCAGATGGAAAAGCGTGTGAAACTTATTGTAGAACGTCATCAGCTTTGCCTTTTCGGTGGCCGATGTCGCAAGAATAGTGTACTTGCCGTCTGCAGCCGACGAAGGCTTACTCAGATTTCGGATATAATCAGATATGATTTGTGAAGCCTCGGCAGGCATGTCACGATGGGCCAAAGGTAGGATTACCGAGTCGAGTAACTCCTGATAACTGATATGGATAAACGACTTGCACGAAGGTGCTTTCGCTCCGGCAGGGGTCAAGAAGATTTCAACGGGCTTGGTGTCTTTTCCTAAGACATTGGAGATAACATATTGATGATAGCGTTCTGTTTGTTCAGCCCCTTCACCGCTGTAAATCTTGTTTTCTATCACCAATGCTAATGACTGCTCGTTACCGGCCATGTCCTTTAGTGTCATGGTAGCCCACACATCCATCCTGTCCTTTTTCTTGCTCTTACCTCCTTTGCTTCCCTGTTCGTCTGATGTGCTTTTTTCCGTTACAATGTCGTTCATCTCCAGTTCATAGTCACCCGTCATCAGCATGATACGGAAAGAACTGTCATCGTCCATTTTCGTGGCATAAAGGCGCAGCAACTTCTTCATAGGTTCCTCGCCGAGTCCATGACTGGCATTGGCATTGAGCAGCCAGCACAAGAACGCGCTATGACGCGTCTCGCTCCGCTCAACGCCCAGCACATTGAAAATGGTGGTCTTTTCGTAATACGCCTTTAGTTCCTGGTACGTACTGTCATTGTACATATCAAGAATCTGCTTGTTTGCTTCTTGTCTATTCATTGCTTATTATTTTCTTAATTCCATAAATCAGGGGACTCTCTCTGATCCGTTGCTACTCTTTGAATAATCCCGTAACTAATGCCCGTTATTCGGGCCAGCTGTCTGAATCCTGCTCGCATCCTGTAGCCGCACTCGTCATAGCATTCCACCAACTGATGGAGACTTTGCAGAAACTTCATGTAGTCCTCATCATCCTCAAAGATGTCTTGCCGATTAATACCACACAGCATTACGTGGTAGATACCTGTGCCGCTTGTCTTGCGTGCTTGTCTGGGCATATTTATTGTTTTAAGTTGCACCAAAGGTACATAATTATTGTAATATGTCAGCATACTTCGTAAACCTTTAATGATTTATAACAGATCAGAGAACCGTCACCTGATCTACTCAACAAATCGGGAATAATCATTGTACGACTGACGCTGCAATTCCCTAAGCTCGGTCATTTCGCGTTCTCTATCATAGAACTTCTTCATAGAAATTTGTGACTGTAAATTTTACGGCTATAACATTTCGATTGCAAAACTACGAAATTAACTCGACATACACAAGGAATCTGTTTTTTTAGTACTACGTCCCTTGTCATACATCCATAATTGGACCAGTCCAGTTCCAATAGATATTCAAGTCTTGTCCGATTTTCATATACAACTCTTCTTCGTCAATATCATCAGGTATTCAGACGCTGTCAAGTCGCAGGCTAATCTGGAAGACTGGGAATGAAATCGGCTCAAATATTGGCTAATAAGTACATTTTTAAGCTCACGATGAGCCGATAATTGGGAAATTATCACTATTCCTGAGCCGATTTATTCTTTCAAGCAAATCTTCATCGATCAATTTGAGTTTGCAGTAAGGGAGTACTTCTAAGGACATCGCTGACTCTGTCAAGTCGGGCAAATCTGGAAGACTGGAATTGAGGACTAATCCAAACATAAATTAGTTACACTTATATCCATCTTTCTTAGCCTTTTCTCGCATTCGATTTATTCTTTCATCAAAGTTTGGATGAGTAGAAAAAGCTTCCAGTAATTTTGCATATTTATTGCAATCTTCTTGCAGGGACAACTCCTTCAGTTTTATAAATGCCAATCCCATAGCCCAAGGATTCTTTCCACTTTTTTTAATGAAATCGTACCCATAATCATCGGCTTGCGTTTCGTGATAACGGGAGTGCTTGGCAGACAAGGCTACACTGGCAATGTCACCTAGATACGAGTCTGACACAGCCGCCCATGTTTTACTCTGGGAACCTATCATGTCAGAGGCGGCACTTCTTAAAAGCGCATCTTTCCAGGCATTTTTTACATGGCGCAGCGCAACATGTCCAATTTCATGACCTATCACCCCCAACAGTTCATCATCACTAAGAGCGTCCATTAGCGCCGAAAACACCCTTACACTCCCATCGGGACAGGCAAAAGCATTCAGGTCCGTAGTCTGATACACTTTGAAATTCAGCTTTATACCATTGGCATCTTTCATTCCTTTGGTGAGATTCCGCAGCCTTTTCGTGTATTTGCTGCCTTCTCCGCACACTTTGTTATGTCTGTCCATCTCAGCGACTTCTTCTTGAACTATCTTTGCCAAGTCTTCATCGCTGAGCATATAAGCCTGTCCAGCTTTCACGGCACCTGAAATAACCCGTCCCCAATCTGTTTGAGAACAAATAGGGGCAGTGTTGAAGAGCATAATGAAGAGTATAGTTATTAGGCGTTGTCTGGATTGTTGATATAATAAGCACATTGGCATTTCTCGTCTATTTTATGTAAGAGTAAAATCCGCCTACCAAGAGATTCTTGATAGGCGGAAAACAAATAAATTACTCCATGGCGGTACGAATCGGTATCCTCCTATTCAATTTCCCGTTTTGCCTTAGTAGATTTTATTCGGCTGCCAAATTACAAACGGGACGAATGTGACAAGGCAGATCTCTACCACTATCAAATAAATAGTCATCGGTTGCATATCCATCGGGAAATACGGTGAAATAACTATTATTGTTTTTTGCAATATCGCTTGTACCATAGATTGAGAAATTACGGAAGAATATCATATTTCCATTTTTCCCATAAATGACATAACCTAATTCCTGTTTCTCCCAAGTACATTCTCTTTTAAGCTCCTCAAAATCTTCCTTGGTTGGAATTCGCCAGCTCCCCCCCCATTTCACATGAGCGACATCATCTTCAGGATCAAGTCTCGTTTTGTTGTCTACATAATCAGGAGATGTCGTATACTCTAATGAAGTACAATATTTTGTTAATTTATTATAACCTTGACTATATTTGTACTCTGACCCTATTTTTTCTCTTGGGTTAATCTCGCCGTAACTATATCTCTCTCCTCTTTCTGCCGGTGTAGAAGCTCCGACATCACAAGTAGCCCACAAAGTTCCAGATGATAAACCTAAGTCTACATATACGTGATTGTTAATCATTGTTGAATCTTGGCGTGTCAGCTTTGTTACCAACTCTGATTTCTTCTTTGCTTCTAACTCTGCTATTCGATTTTCGCGTTCTTCCTCTTTCTTCTTGTGAGACTCGTTAAACAAAGTAGTCCATTCAAGGTCATTGAATAATTTAGACTGGGGATCAAATTTCGTTATAATAAGACATTCATCGTCAAGTCGAAGTATGAGATAGTACTCGGTTTTGTTCTTGTAGTTAGATGCAAAATGTGGACCAACAGATTTCAATGACTCAAGCACTTGGTCACGGTTTCGTGCAGACAATGCATCCATATCCGTTTGATTAGGTTTTGTTTGAACTCCAGTCCATGTAATATTGAGATGGTCTTTATTACGAGTGTACTTTCCGGTGAGTGTTATTACAATACGAGCATCAAAATTATCCATCTTAACAAGTTGGATCGCAGTGACAACTCCGTTAGCCCCAAACTGAAAGGTCGTTTCATTTTGATCTTTGTCATACCATTTCTTTTGGAATTTGGAATTAGGGGCTTCATAGGCAGCCTCCCTTGTTTTCTCATCCCACCCCCAGTCATCGGCAAATGCCAGCATGGAAGTCAGGAGCATCATCACGCAAGTCAATAGTTTTTTCATAATATCTTATAGTTTATTTGCCTACTCTTCTAGGATTTTCGGCATACTCCTTTTTTCTTGTTGTAGTTAGAAATCTTTACTCAATGTCATCAATATAGAACTCTGTCTGGTTTCTTGGATTGACATGAGGTATAAACTTAATTCTGTGAGATCCAGGAATGCCCATGTCAATAAACTCATACTTATACCACCCATTACCTTCTGGTGTGAATTTGGTCAGTTTGTATTCGTCACTAGGGCCGTCTTGAGCTTCACTGCGGAATTTCCATGTGGCATAGCCCTCTTCTCCATCATATTCA
>JAEEOD010000248.1 GCA_016284115.1 Bacteroidaceae bacterium | reverse complement strand
CTTAGAAATTTGCAAGGTGCTTCTTGCACAGGGACACACAGTATATGGTGTAGCCCGCTCTCATACTGAAGAGTTCAAAGCATTGGAATCTGAATATGCAGGAAAACTCTTCTTTAAGAGCATTGACCTTTCTGATTCGGAGGGTGCTCGTAAGAGTGTGTTCAAGGAGTTTATCACCAATGATGTTGTGTTGGACGGCTATGTGAATAATGCAGCTGTGGCATATGATGACATTGTGACGAACCTGAACCTTGATAGGCTGAAGGCCATGTATGAGGTGAACGTATTCACTCCTATGATGATTACGAAATATGCCATCCGTAATATGCTGCTGCATAAAACGAAGGGTTGCATCATTCACATTTCATCAATTAGTGTACATACTGGTTATAAAGGTCTGGCTATGTATGCCTCTAGCAAGGGGGCCTTGGAGGCCTTCTCTAAGGATACTGCCAGAGAATGGGGCGTGATGGGCATTCGTTCCAATTGTGTAGTGCCTGGATTCATGGCAACTGCTATGAGCTCAACTCTGACAGAAGAACAACGTAGTAAGATTTATGCCCGTACATCTTTAAAAGACGCGACTAGCATAAACTCTGTTGCTGAAACTGTTGCTTTCCTTCTTTCAGACAAGGCATGCAGTATCACAGGGCAGAACTTACATGTAGATAACGGAACTATTTAAAGTTAAATGCATAAGATGAATATACCATTTTTATCATTAAAAGATGTCACCGCTGCGCATGGTGACGAAATAAATGCAGCAGTTACCCGTGTAGTGAATGGAGGTTGGTATCTACAGGGCGAAGAGAACAAACGTTTTGAAGAAAACTATGCTAAATACATTGGTACAGACTATTGTATTGGCTGTGCAAATGGGTTAGACGCGCTTATCTGGATTTTTAGATCCTATATTGAGATGGGCGTGATGCAGATAGGTGATGAGGTAATTGTACCAGCAAATACCTATATTGCTACCATTCTTGCAATTACTGAGAATGGCTTGAAGCCCGTTCTTGTAGAGCCTAAGCTCAACACCTTGGAGATTGACGATGACCTTATAGAGGCAGCTATCACTCCTAAAACAAAGGCAATAGCCATCGTTCACCTCTATGGGCGTAATGCCTATACTGATAAGATTGGCGCTTTATGTAAGAAGTACAGTCTAAAGCTTGTAGAGGACAATGCACAGGCTCATGGTTGTAAACATACTGATGGTCGTATAACTGGAAGCATTGGAGATGCTGCGGGCCATAGTTTCTATCCTGGCAAGAACCTTGGTGCGCTTGGTGATGGAGGTGCTGTTACTACCAATGATCCCGAGCTGGCTGCTGCAGTTCGTGCCTTGGCCAATTATGGCTCCCAGAAAAAGTATGTTTTCAAATACACAGGCCGCAACAGTCGTTTGGATGAAATTCATGCAGCAGTGTTAGATGTGAAGTTGAAGTACCTTGACGAGGATAATAATCACCGGCGTGCAATAGCTAAGTTATATTATGAAGGTATTAATAATCCAATTATATCATTGCCTGACCGCTTAAATGATGACCAGAATGTATATCATTTGTTTCCCGTTTTTTGCGAAAAGCGTGATGAATTACAAGCATACTTGAAAGAGAATGGTGTAGGGACAGTTATACATTATCCTATACCTCCATTTAAGCAGGAATGCTATTCCAATGTATCATGGAATACACCTCAGTTATCTCTGTCGATAACCGAAAAGATACATGATACTGAATTGAGCCTACCAATAGGACCGGTGATGTCTTTTGAAGATGCAAAAATAGTACTGGATTTGATTAATCATTTTGCATGACTGAAGGAAAAGATTCCAAGATGGATGATGTTGCAAAAGTATCTTCTTACCGAAGTGTATTTAAGGCTACTTCACTGTTTGGAAGTGTTCAAATTTATCTGATACTTGTTCAGATTATTAGATCAAAGATTATTGCAGCACTTTTAGGTCCAACAGGCTTTGGAATTCAGGGGTTGTTCACAACGGCCACTTTTTTCATTAGAAGCCTCTCTTCAATGGGACTATCGCAGAGCGCTGTTAAGGATGTCTCTGCGGCATCTAGTACCGGAGATGATAAAAAGGTCGCCTATATAATTGGTGTTGTCAATAAGTTGGTTTTTTATACTGGATTGTTGGGGCTATTGATTGTTGTATTATTTTCCCCCATACTTAGTGAAACCTCTTT
>JAEEOD010000247.1 GCA_016284115.1 Bacteroidaceae bacterium | reverse complement strand
ACGTGTCTCATTGAACATCTTCATCTCTTCCTTAGTATAGTCGTTCTCAGTGAACACATCCACTTGAGGAATGAGGTTGAAAGCCAACTGATACTGGAAACGCTCTACGGTAACAGGCTCACCTGCCAGCACCTGACGGTACTGCTCGTAAAGTTCCTTCATAGCTGCAGCACCAGCACCACTGGCTGCCTGATAGGTAGATACATGCACACACTTGATATGTGATAACTGTTCAATCGGCTTGAGCGCTACTACCATCTGTATGGTAGTGCAGTTGGGGTTAGCAATAATGCCACGAGGGCGTACCTTCGCATCGGGGGCGTTGACCTCGGGCACAACCAAAGGTACATCGGCATCCATGCGGAAAGCACTAGAGTTATCAATCATCACGGCACCATACTTAGTAATGGTCTCGGCATATTCCTTAGAGGTACCTGCACCAGCTGATGTAAAGGCAATGTCAACACCCTTGAAGTCGTCGTTATGTTGCAAGAGCTTCACCTCAATATCCTTACCACGGAAGGTGTACTTGCTGCCTGCACTACGGGGTGAGCCAAACAACAGTAGTTCGTCAATAGGAAAATCTCTCTCTTCGAGCACGCGTAGGAACTCTTGTCCTACTGCACCACTTGCTCCAACAATTGCTACTTTCATATCTGCTTTGTTTAGATTTTTGTGCAAAATTATAACAATTTGCTCAATATATAATACAAAGTTGGAAACTTTTTCGTTATTTTGTGTTTTGAAATTACTGCAAATGGAGTGGTTGAGCCAATATATTAGTTTCCCGATTACCGATCCCACCTGGATATTCCTGTTGGTGCTGGTGATCATATTATTTGCTCCTATTTTGCTCGACAGACTGCGCATTCCCCACATCATCGGCATGATCATAGCTGGTTTATTGGTGGGTGAACATGGTTTCAACATCCTAGCTCGAGACAGCAGTTTCGAGCTTTTCGGTAAGGTGGGTTTATACTACATCATGTTCCTGGCAGGACTGGAAATGAATATGAACGACTTTAAAGAAAACAAGTATAAAGCCCTGACCTTAGGTTTGCTGTGTTTCTTCATTCCTATCACCATAGGTTTCGTGACCAATCTGAGCATACTACATTATGGTGTGGCTACGGCAGTGCTACTAGCCAGTATGTATGCGTCGAACACACAGGTGTCGTATCCCATCACGTTGAAGTATGGCATTTCAAGTCAACGTAGCGTGAGTATTGCTGTGGGTGGCACGGCAGTGACTGACACACTTACGTTGTTGGTGTTGGCGGTGGTAGCAGGCGTTCACAGGGGCGAGACAGATGGCAGCTATTGGATGCTACTTGTGGGAAGAATCATTGTGATTGGCACTTTTATCATTATCGCTTTCCCTCGTATCGCACGTTGGTTCTTCCGCAGATACGACGAGGTGGTGATGCAGTATATCTTTGTATTGGCATTAGTATTCTTAGCAGCTGCAATGATGGAATTAGCTGGCATGGAGGGTATTTTAGGTGCCTTCCTAACGGGATTGTTACTCAACAGGATGATTCCACACGTATCGCCATTGATGGGACACCTCGAATTTGTAGGCAACGCATTGTTTATTCCCTATTTCTTGATAGGCGTGGGCATGCTCATCAATCTACAAGTGCTGTTTGGTAGCCTCAACGCCATTAAAGTGGCGGCAGTGATGATAGGGGTAGCACTGACGGGCAAGTGGATAGCATCGTTCTTAGTACAAAAGATTTTTGGTCTGAAACGCATAGAACGCAGATTGATATACGGACTAAGTACGGCCCAAGCTGCAGCTACATTGGCAGCTGTGATGGTGGGTTATAACATTGTACTGCCCGACGGCAACAGATTGCTGAACGAGGATGTGCTGAACGGCACCATACTGCTAATATTGGTAACTTGCATTGTGAGTTCGTTGGTAACTGACAAAGCGGCAAGGCGGATTACCATGGACGAAACACAACCTGATGAGCATCTGCAACGCTCAACAGAGAAGATTCTGATACCAGTGTCTTACCTTGACACTATAGATTACCTAATGGAACTGGCCCTGATGATAAGAAGTACCAAGTTCGAGGACAATATATTAGCACTGCATGTGATGACGGATGCTGGCACGGAACAAAGCGAAATGAAGGGTAGGTTGTGCCTAGAAAAGGCTGCCAAAGCAGCAGCAGGAGCTAATGTGAAACTAGTGCAGTTAAGCCGTTACGACGTGAACATCTCTTCGGGCATCATACATACCGCTAAGGAACAAGACGCCTCATGCCTAGTAGTGGGGTTGCACCGCAAGGTGAACATCATGGACTCATTCTATGGCAAAGTAACAGAGAATCTGTTAAAAAGTATACACCGCGAGTTGATTGTGGCCAAGTTCCTGATGCCGCTGAACACCATCAGACGCATTGTGGTGGCAGTGCCCCCAAAGGCGGAATATGAAGCAGGCTTCCAGAAATGGCTGCGAAATGTGTGTCGCATGGGGGCTGCGCTGGGTTGTCGTGTACATTTTTTCGTCAATGAGAAGACGACGGGCTATATTCAGAGTTTTTTGGCTACGAAATACAAGCAGACACGTACAGACTTCTCCAACTTAGAGAAATGGGACGACTTGCTGTTACTGACTGGCTATGTGAACTATGACCACCTATTGGTAATCGTGAGTGCCAGAAGGGGGTCAATTTCCTACAATCCTCTTTTTGAAGAACTTCCCAAGCAGATAAACACCTACTTCAACAACAGTAGTCTGATGCTGGTATTCCCAGACCAGATAGGCGAC
>JAEEOD010000246.1 GCA_016284115.1 Bacteroidaceae bacterium | reverse complement strand
TGTAAAACTTGAACACGATTTCTTTTATGACTTTTTGATAGAAAATAAATTAGGTGTTGAATTAAAAGCAATGTCTGAGATAATCGGGGAATTTGAAGCTCAGATAATAAATTACCTACATGTGAGCAATCACAAATTAGGTTTATTATTGAACTTCGGTACCACGAGTTTGGAATACAAATGGTATCCTAACGAGTGGCATCATAGAGAATGCGCAAGCATAGGTTAAATTCCCAAATTCTCAAATTCTTGATATGAAAAAGAAAGTATTTGTCAGCGGCTGCTACGACCTGTTGCATTCAGGTCATGTAGAGTTCTTTCGCCAAGCGGCGGAGTATGGCGACCTGTATGTCGGCATTGGCAGTGATAAGACCATAGAAGGCTACAAGCACCATAAGACGATATACAGTGAGCAGGAGCGACTTTTTATGGTGAAGAGCATCCGATACGTGAAGGACGCTTTCATCAATGCCGGTAGCGGAATTATGGACTTCGTTCCAACCGTTGAGGTGCTGAAGCCGGACATTTTAGTGGTAAATAGTGACGGCGGGAATGAAGATAAGCGGAAGTTCTGCGAGGAGCACGGAATAGAATATGTGGTATTGGAGCGCGTTCCTCAGAAAGGTTTGAAGGCCCGTTCCAGTACAGACTTGAAAAAGACTGAAAGTCAAATTCCAACCCGTCTTGATCTAGCCGGCACGTGGATAGACCAGCCTTACGTTAGTTGTTACGCACCGGGATGGGCTATTACCATCAGCCTGGAACCGACGTTTGAAATACGGGAGCGTTGCGGACTGAGCACCAGCACCCGAAATATGATTAAGAAGATATGGCCTTATCAGTTGCCTAATATGGATCCTGAGACACTGGCCAAACTGGTGTTCTGTTTCGAGAACGATCCCGAACGATCAGATGGTATCATTAGCGGGGCACAGGACAGCATCGGAATCTGCATCCCGGGTCTCTGCCGCCATTATTATGACAATAGTTTTTGGCCAAAGAAGATAGAAACTTGTAATGACGAGGACATTCTCTCTTGGTTGGAGAACCACCTGATTATGATACCCATGGAGCCACGGAAATATGGATGTTCGGTGGTAGAAGGAAAGGATATTACCGAGCCTAAGGTTAAAGCATTGGCAAAGGCCGCCTATGACTGTTGGCAGGCAATCATGACAAAAGACCTGCAGGCTTTCGCCAAAGCGTATAAGGCTTCGTTCGAGGCACAAGTTGCGATGTTCCCAGGGATGGTAAAGCCATCTGAGAGTTTAGAGTGTAGAGTTGAGAGTTTAGAGGAGGTTCAAGGTTCAAGAGTTCAAGAAGTTCAAGGGTTCAAGGGTTCAAGGGTTCAAGAGTTCAAGAGTTCAAGAGTTCAAGAATATATTGATAAGTGGTCTGCAGTGCCCGGAGTATTGGCATGGAAGATGCCAGGAGCCGGTGGCGGTGGCTACCTTGCCTGCGTGGTAGAGGATGCTCCGGTCTTTGTTGCTGCTCATCCTGAGGCGATTAGACTCACGATTCGCAGAGCAGGGTTTTAGGTTGTGAATGGTTATGGGTTATGGGTTAGAGGTTATAGAGAACGTTAACGCTAACCTTAACGCTAACAAAAACAAAAACGAAAACAATTAAGCTATTAAGCTACTAAGCCATTAAGCTAAAAAAAATAAAAGTAAAAGTTTAGAGGTTATAGGTTAAAGACATCTGAAACTTGAAACCTGAAACATCTATTAAGCTACTAAGCTATTAAATAGTAAACGGTAAACTTCTTAAACTAAAAATAGAATAAATATGAATATAGCAGTTGCAGGAACCGGATATGTGGGGCTGAGTATTGCCACATTGCTGGCACAACACAACCACGTGATTGCCGTTGATGTGATACCCGAGAAGGTGGAGCTGATAAATAAGAAACAGTCGCCAATACAGGATGACTATATTGAAAAGTATCTGGCAGAAAAAAATTTGGATTTGACTGCTACTTTGGATGGTGAGGCAGCCTATAGTGATGCCGACTTTGTGGTGATTGCTGCACCAACCAACTATGACTCCCAGAAAAATTTCTTTGACACAAGT
>JAEEOD010000245.1 GCA_016284115.1 Bacteroidaceae bacterium | reverse complement strand
GTTACTATGGTGGTCTGTACGCTTCCAACTTCAACCGATTCGGTCGTATGTACCGTGTAATGGTGCAAGCAGATCCCGAGGCAACAAAAGATTTGGAGACTTTAAAAAACATTAAGGTCAAGAACAATGCTGGCGAAATGGCTCCTATCAGCCAATTCTTCAGCATGAAGAAAGTATATGGCCCAGACGTAATCAACCGCTTCAACATGTACACAGCTATGACTGTTATGGTTTCTCCTGCTGCAGGCTACACTTCTGGTCAAGCATTGAACGCTATTGCCGAAGTGGCAGAGACCTTACCTCCAGGCTTCGGTTACGAGTTAGGTGGTTTGGCACGTGAGGAAGTTGAGACCAGCGGCAGTACCACTGCTATCATCTTCTTGCTTTGCTTCGTGTTCGTATATCTGTTGCTGAGTGCACAGTACGAGAGTTATATCTTGCCACTAGCCGTATTGCTTTCTGTGCCATTCGGTTTGATGGGCAGCTTCATCTTTGTGAACATCATGAGTGCCATCGGTTCATTTTCTATCTTGCAGATGATTATGGGCTCAATGTCTAACGATATATACATGCAAATCGCATTGATTATGTTGATGGGTCTGTTGGCAAAGAACGCTATCCTGATTGTCGAGTTTGCGCTTGACCGTCGTAAGCAGGGAATGAGCTTGACAAAGGCAGCCATCTTAGGTGCCGCAGCCCGTTTGCGTCCTATCTTGATGACCTCACTTGCCATGATTGTGGGTCTATTACCTTTGATGTTTGCTTTTGGCGTAGGTGCTCATGGCAACCGCACTTTAGGTGCCGCAGCTGTAGGCGGTATGTTGATCGGTATGATTCTGCAGATTTTCTTTGTGCCGATGTTGTTCGTTGTATTCCAGCACTTGCAGGAGAAAGTGAAACCAATTGAGTGGTCGGATATCGACAATTCTGACGCTACTCCTGAAATTGCACAATATACTAAATAAGGGCTATCTATGAAGAAAAGTATTATTATATGTATGATAGGTTTGGTAACTATGATGAGTAGTTGCCGCATCTACAAAGCTTATGAAAGGCCAGAAGACCTGGTGACAGAGGGCTTGTATCGCGACCCTCTATCGGACACCGACACATTAATTGCTGAAGCAGGTCAGACATTTGGCGACTTGGCTTGGCGTGAAGTGTTCACCGATAGTCAGTTGCAAGCACTCATCGAACAAGCACTGGAAAACAACGCTGATATACGTAGCGCACAATTGACAGTTGAGCAGGCTCAGGCAAATCTGACAGCTGCTCGCTTATCTTACCTGCCCAGTTTGACACTTACGCCGCAAGGTACCTTCAACCATGCGATGGGCAATGACGTGTGGACCTACTCCGTACCTGTGGCTGCCTCTTGGCAGATTGACCTTTTTGGCCAGTTGCTGAACCCTAACCGCAAGGCAAAGGTTTCTTATCAGCAAGCACAGTATTACCAGCAAGCCGTGCAGACCAACATCATCGCTGCCGTAGCTAATTTGTATTATACCTTGCTGATGCTTGACCGTCAGTATCAGATTAGTGAAGAGACCGTAGGTCTAATAGGACGCACTGTAGAGACGATGGAGGCGATGCAAGAAGCTGGCTTGACCACTAGCGCTGCTGTTGAGCAGAGCCGTACTGGCTATGCACAAGTGGTAGCTTCTTTGTCAGGCATCAAACAAAGCATCCGTGAAATGGAGAATTCTTTGTGCCTAATTCTGAATGTGTCTGGTCAGCAAATCCCTCGTACTACTTTAGATGAGCAGCAGTTGCCTACTAGTTTTCTGACAGGCGTGCCTGTACAAATGCTTGCCAACCGTCCTGACGTGAAAGCAGCTGAAATGTCATTGGCAGCTTGCTACTACGATACCAATAGTGCCCGTGCAGCTTTCTTCCCCCAACTTACTATTACTGGTCAGGAAGCATGGACCAACAACTTAGGTCAGGTTGTCAACCCTGGTAAGTTCATGACCACCCTCATGGCAGGCATCACCCAACCGCTGTTTGCGAGGGGCAAACTGATTGCAAACCTGAAAGCAGCTAAAGCCAATGAAGAGAAAGCAAAACTGACATTCCAAACTGCTTTACTGAAGGCAGGAAACGAGGTGAGCAACGCACTCTACCAGTATCAGATGAATACCGAGAAATCAGAGTCCCGCAAGATACAGGTGGCTTCTGCCAAGAAGGCTTCTGAAGATACGGCCGACTTGTTCCAGTTGGGCAATTCTTCTTATCTGGAGGTGCTGAGTGCTCAACAGGCATATCTCAGTTCACAGCTTTCTGAAGTAACTGATACCTACGAGCGCATGCAGGCTGTCATCAACCTCTACGCAGCTTTAGGTGGTGGTAAAGAATAACCTTAAATAGTAATAGTATGATTAGTGAATTAGCATATATAGGAAAAGGTGCGAAACTGGGCAAGAACGTTACCGTTGAGCCTTTCGCTTACATAGCTGACGATGTAGTAATTGGCGACGATTGCTACATCTATGCTCACGCAACATTATTGGATGGCACCCGCTTAGGCAACCGCAATAAGGTTCATCATGGTGCTGTGATAGGTACTGAGCCTCAGGACCTGAAATACAAGGGCGATAAGTCTGAGGTTATCATTGGCGATGATAACGATATCCGTGAGAATGTGGTTATTGCTCGTGCTACCCACGCAGGACATGCTACCCGCATTGGCAGCAACTGTCACTTGATGGATGGGGTTCACATCTGCCATGGTGCTCAGTTGAAAGACTTTGTTATGGTAGGTTTGAAGACCATCATTGGCGGTAACTGTGTTATTGAGAGCTACAATGTGCTGAGCAATGCCGTTATCCTCTACGAGGATGTACACATTGGTACTTGGACGCTCATCCTCTCAGGCACCCGTTTGCGTAAGGATGTACCTCCTTATATCATGGTTAAAGGCAATCCTGCTGCTTACCATGGCGTAAACTCTGTCATTCTACAGAAGAACACCTTCCAACCAATGGATGACAAGACGTTGCGTCACGTGATGAATGCATACCTCATTCTCTATCATGCCAATATCAGTCCACAAGATGCGGCCATCCGTATCAAGAACGAGATTGAAAGCAGTCCAGAGATAAATAATATCATCAACTTCATCACCCAGTCAAAATTGATTGTGTAAAGCGTTTTATAAACGTCAACATACAATAAAGCCGACCTCATATAGGCCGGCTTTATTATTAGGATATATGCAATAATTGATCATTTCCTAAGCACCTCATTGACTATCATGTCAAAGCATAACATCGTATAGCCTAAGATAGAACCACTGCCTTTCTTGCCATAAGCACTCTGATAAGGTACATACACCATCCATCGTTCCCCTTCACGCATATACTGCAAGGCGGTCTTCCAGCCTGCAACAAGACTGCCATTGACGGCGAAAGTCGAAGGTGTATTAAACTGCGTCGGCAAATTTGCATTGCCATCGAGCGTACTTCTATCTATACAGTTATAGCCCTCAAAATTGCCATCGAAACGAGAACCATTTATATTGGTACCATAGTAGAACACCGAAGCCTTGTCAGTATAGTAGGCACGTTTACCAACAGTATTAGCCAACAGTTTCTTTACATATATATATTGTAACTGATGATTAGTGCTGGCACTGGTCTCGATAGCATAATAAGTACCCACCTGCATAGCATCAGCTTCAGCTTCCGAAGCCACTATCCTGCCTGAAGCCAGATTGCTGATGGAATCAACGAAGAGCTGGTTGCGCTCTTTCCAATTGTCATACTCATCCGCCTCTTTCACTTCCTTACACCCCACAGTTGCTACTGCCATCATAAAAGATAACAGTAACCAACTGCTTAATGCTTTATGAAATTTTACTAATCTCATATTGTTATTGCAATTTCTTCAACAAACTAGTAATGCTTACACGGTCGGCGATGATGCCATTCAGGTCGCTGATGGCAACTCGCTCCTGCTGCATGGTATCACGGTTACGCAAAGTCACGCAATTATCGTTCAACGTATCATGGTCAACGGTTACGCAATAAGGCGTACCCACTGCATCCTGACGGCGGTAGCGCTTACCAATACTATCTTTCTCATCATAGATGGTATTGAAGTGGAACTTTAGGTCGTTCACAATCTCGCGAGCCTTCTCTGGCAGACCATCCTTCTTTACCAAAGGCAACACAGCCAGCTTAACAGGAGCCAATGCTGCAGGCAACTTCAGCACCACACGTGTCTCACCATTCTCCAACTGCTCCTCAGTATAAGCAGCGCTCATCACGCTCAGGAACATACGGTCAACGCCGATACTGGTCTCAATCACATACGGAGTATAACTCTCGTTGGTCTCTGGATCAAAATACTTGATACTCTTGCCAGAATACTTCTCGTGCTGACTCAAGTCGAAGTTAGTACGACTATGGATGCCCTCTACCTCCTTGAAGCCGAATGGCATCAGGAACTCTACATCAGTAGCGGCGTTAGCATAGTGAGCCAGTTTCTCGTGATCGTGGAAACGATAGTGATCAGCACCGAAGCCCAATGCCTGATGCCACTTCATACGGGTTTCCTTCCACTTGCTGAACCATTCCATCTCAGTGCCAGGACGAACGAAGAATTGCATCTCCATCTGCTCAAACTCTCTCATGCGGAAGATGAACTGACGAGCCACAATTTCGTTACGGAAAGCCTTACCAATCTGTGCAATACCGAAAGGCACCTTCATACGGCCAGTCTTCTGTACGTTCAAGTAGTTCACAAAAATACCCTGAGCCGTTTCAGGACGAAGATATACTTTCATGGCGCCATCAGCCGTAGAACCCATCTCAGTAGAGAACATCAGGTTAAACTGACGAACCTCTGTCCAGTTTCTGGTACCGCTGATAGGGCAAACAATCTCTTCGTCGAGAATAATCTGACGCAACTCGTTCAGATCCATCGCATTCATGGCAGCGCTATAGCGAGTATGCAAAGCATCACGCTTCTCCTGCAATTCCAGCACCTTAGGACTGGTGGCACGATACTTAGCCTCATCGAAGTTTTCCTTGAAACGCTTGGCAGCCTTAGCAACTTCCTTTTCAATCTTATCGTCATACTTGGCAATCTCGTCCTCAATCAACACATCGGCACGATAACGCTTCTTAGAGTCACGATTGTCAATTAATGGGTCGTTAAATGCGTCAACGTGTCCGCTGGCTTTCCATATAGTGGGATGCATAAAGATAGCTGAGTCGATACCCACGATATTGTCGTGCAACAGTACCATGCTCTGCCACCAATATTGTTTAATGTTGTTTTTCAATTCTACACCGTTCTGGCCATAGTCATATACAGCAGCCAGTCCGTCATAAATATCACTGCTTGGAAAAACAAAGCCGTATTCCTTGCAATGTGCAACAATCTTTTTGAAAACATCTTCTTGTGCCATATCTATCAAATTTTACACATTATTCATAAAATTGGCACAAAGATACTGCTTTCTACTCAAAAATTTCTATAAA
>JAEEOD010000244.1 GCA_016284115.1 Bacteroidaceae bacterium | reverse complement strand
AAAAATGGCTAAAAAAAAACAAAAAAAATGTACTTTTCGTAAAAAATTAAGGAGTTTTAAAAATTGAAGTCTTATATAAATAAAGGGCTGGAAGGAATAACCATCAGCCCCTTTACATCTTACTTCTTACATCTGTCTATCAGTCTCTATAAACTCTAGAAGACGTTCTACCGCCTGCTCCTCAGGAATGTTCTTCTCGATACATTGCTTTTGCTTGTAGAGACTCACCTTGCCACGTCCTGCTCCCACATAGCCATAATCAGCATCAGCCATTTCACCAGGGCCATTGACAATGCAACCCATAATGCCAATCTTAAGACCTTTAAGGTGGGATGTTGCTGCCTTGATGCGAGCGATTGTCTCTTCCAGATTATAGAGAGTACGTCCACAACCAGGACAAGAGATATATTCTGTTTTGACCATGCGCAAACGTCCTGCCTGCAATATACTAAAAGCAGTCTGGTCAATTACAGGGTCAGCCAGATAACCATTGTTATACAACATGATACCGTCGCACAACCCATCAAAGATAAGTGGCCCCATATCAGCTGAGGCACGAATTTGAAGGTCTTCAATCTCTTGTTCCGCATAGTGCTGGATAAACACCAAAGGGTTCTGCAACCCACTGGCCATCAGTTTATGCGCTACGGCACGCTGCTCCCCCACACGGTTGATGTGATTACTCTGACTTATCACTACCACCTCAGGATGATATTTCAGGCAGGCAAGTACTTCATCGTTTAGGTCTTGATAAGTTATGAATAAAAATTTCAGCGATGCAGGGTTCATGCTGATAAAAGGAAGAAACTCCTTTTTATACGCAGGAAATGTATTATCTATACCCGTCCACACATCTGCATCCACAATATAATGAACATCTTCCTGCCATGTTGATGGTAGATTTCTACCAACATACACATAATCGGGTATGAAGTCAGGTTTAAATGAATAAGGTTCAAAAAATCTAGCCGCAACAACAACAGGCACATATTCGCCACCTATGTTGTGCACAGCCTTTGTCTGGCGACGTACGGGATGCAGGTAGTCGAACTCAGAAGCCATTTTAGCTTCGATAGGCAAGTGAAACTGACGTGATAATACATAATCACGCAACTTCTTCGCCACAGGAATCTCAGCCTCAGGAGCTTCACTAAGAGAAACACGAATGGTATCACCATAACCATCTGCTAACAAAGCTCCAATACCCAAGGCAGACTTGATGCGACCATCCTCGCCTTCACCAGCTTCTGTAACGCCAAGATGTAGTGGAAAATCCATGTTTTCACGATTCATCACATCCACCAGAAGACGCACAGTGCGAACCATAATGGAAGCGTTGGATGCTTTAATGGATATCACCACGTCCTTGAATTGTTCCTCCACGCAGATGCGCAAGTATTCCATACACGACTCCACCATTCCTTCTGGAGTATCGCCATAGCGTGACATGATGCGATCAGACAACGAACCATGGTTGACACCAATACGGATAGCAGTGTGCTGATTCTTGCAGATGTTAAGAAACTGAACGAAACGATCATGCAAACGTTGTAATTCCTGCGCATAATCTTCATCGGTATATTCCAGCTTCTCGAACTTACGAGCAGGATCAACATAATTTCCAGGATTGATGCGCACCTTTTCAGCATAAAGTGCTGCTATGTCAGCTACAACAGGATTGAAGTGCACATCGGCTACCAATGGAATCATGCAACCATCTTTACGCAAGGCAGCATTGATGTATTGTAGGTTTTCAGCCTCAGCTACACCTTGAGTAGTTAGACGAACATACTCGCCTCCTACCTCTACGATACGCTTAATCTGAGCCACACTACCCTCAGTATCACGGGTAGCAGTGTTAGTCATACTTTGTAGACGTATAGGATAGGAGCCGCCCAAAGGGGTGGCTCCTATATTAACTGTGCCTGACTTGCGGCGCTGATAATTGAACAAGTTCATCAGATTACTCTGCAATCATACTTTACATTTGCCAAGACTTCGTTAGCCTGTGTTACCTTAGAAGCAGATTTCTTCTTATAATCATCAAGCTTGCCAGCTAACTTAGCATCTGACAATGCTAGGATTTCAGCTGCCATTAAAGCTGCATTCTGACCACCATTAACAGCCATAGTAGCTACAGGAACACCGGGAGGCATCTGTACCATTGAATAAAGAGCATCAACACCCATCAACGGGCCGCTGTTGATTGGAACACCGATAACTGGCAGCGTAGTATTCGCTGCGATAACACCTGGCAGAGCAGCAGCCATACCGGCTCCTGCAATAATCACCTGAATGCCACGGCCCTTAGCCTGCTGCGCAAAATCAGCTACAGCACTTGGCGTACGATGCGCAGAAAGTGTACACATCTCAAAAGGAACTCCCAGTTCATTCAGGAAATCGGCAGCCTTCTCCATTACGGGCAGGTCACTGATGCTGCCCATCACGATACTTACCAATGCTTTCATATAAAAATATATTATAAGTTAATTAATTTCTTGTATCCCTCTGCATCCAACAACGCGTCATAATCAGCTGTAGAATCGGGTTTAATCTTGATTAGCCAGCCTTCTCCATATGGATCTTTGTTCACAAGTTCTGGTTGGTCTTCCAAAGCCTCATTCTGCTCAAGCACCTCACCACCAACTGGCATAAAAATGTCGGAAATGGTCTTAACCACCTCAATGGTGCCGAACACTTCGCCAGCATTAAGTGTTTCACCCACAGTTTGGATATCGATAAACACTATGTCACCCAACTGGTCTTGTGCATAGTCAGTAATGCCTATATAGGCTACGTCACCTTCTACACGAATCCATTCATGTTCACTGGTGTACTTGATGTTTTCAGGAAAATTCATATCTATCGTTTTTAGGTTATTCATAAATGCATTTCGCAAATATACCATAAAACGGGAATACTTGCAAATATTTTACCATCTAAAAAAGCAGAAATCGGAGTAAATCGTTATAGAAGGGATGTAAAACCATGAATGAACATGCTAAACCAACAGCAAAACCCACCAACACTTCGCCCAAAGAATGATGCCCCAAGACAATACGAGCAGAACCCACTACACCCGTTACCAAAATCAGCGCACAAAGCCACCAAACAGGATTGTAACCAAAGAGCATACTGAATGCTACCAATCCACCAATGGTGGCACCAGCCCCTGTCATGTGCTCACTGATGCGCCATCGTAGGTTAAGAACAAGACAGAGCACCATCATCAATAAAGCTGTTAGTATAATGCCCTTCATATACCAGGGGATATTGAGACGGCGCATGATAATCAAACAAAAGACATAAGAAATTAAGTACAGAAATAATGGCACATATCTATGGCGACGTTGAGCCATGTCATCATGCGTATAACCATTGACTTTCCTAAATATATATATGGTTAATTGAGGAATCAAGATGGTAAATGCATATACCACACCTAAAACAATAAGTTTATATTGTAGCGGCATAATACGAAGATATGAAAACACAAACAAGATAAGAAAAGCTACGAAAGCAATATAATACGGCGAGAAGAATGCCGATATTATCCTTGCTATACGAATAAGTGCTGCCTCTGTCTTGTTATGATCTGTCATATTCTGAACTACTTTATTCTCTTCTCATTCTAGCTACAGGGATGTTAAGCTGCATGCGATATTTGGCCACTGTTCGACGAGCCATAGGGTAGCCTTTATCTTCCATTATCTTAGTCAGTTCATCATCAGTCAATGGATGATGTTTGTCTTCTTTATTAATCACTTCCTTCAGTATCTTCTTTACCTCACGAGAGGACATTTCCTCGCCATCTTGCCTAACAAAACCTTCAGTGAAGAAATAACGCAAGGAAAATATACCATAAGGGGTCTGTACATATTTGCTGTTGCAAACACGTGAAACGGTAGATATATCAAGTTTTGCACGATCAGCTACATCCTTTAATATCATTGGTTTCAGCAACGATTCATCACCTTCCTGAAAGAAAGAATATTGCAATTCAATGATAGCCTTCATGACATTAGTCATGGTGGTTTGTCGCTGACGGATAGCATCTATAAAGCCCTGAGCAGCATCTATCTTCTGTTTGAGGAAAAGAGCCGCTTCTTTCTGCTCTCGCGTCTGTTTTACACTATTATCAGTTTGCTCTTTCAACTGACGGTTGAAGTCGGGATTTAAGCGCAATTCTGGCAAATTGGGGTTGTTAAGGCTGAAAGACACATTGCCCTCATCATCTATATCTACGATAAAGTCAGGGGTGATTTGCTGTAAGTTCTTACCTATTGCCTCACCCATAGAAGATCCAGGACGAGGGTTGAGACGTGTTATCTCCTTGATGGCTTGTTGACATTGTTCTTCGCTCACTCCCAACTGCTGGCATATCTTATCCCAATGCTTGGAAGTGAACTCTTTATAGAAGGAACTGATTATCTTTTCTTCCAAAGGCAATAAAGAGTCTTGCTTCCCTTCTGGTGTTTGCGCCTTTCGTCTAATTTGAATGAGCAGACACTCCTGCAAATCACGGGCTCCAATGCCGGCAGGATCAAATTGCTGAATAACCTGAAGGACGTACTCCAATTCTTGCACGGTTGTTTCAACTCCCATATAGATAAGCAGTTCGTCAACAATCGCATCAAGAGACTTACGCAACAAGCCGTCATCGTCTAACGAGCCTATCAGATACTCTGCCAACTGACGCTGATGCTCATCCAAGTCGTGCTCTCCCAATTGGTCTTTTAGTGTCTCGTAAAAAGAAGTTGTATCACTGAAAGGAATCTCCTCCATCCTTTCGTTGCGAGAGTAATTGTGTTCCTGAAGTCTGTAATCTGGGATATCGTCATCACTGCGGTAGTCATCCAAGGCATTATAGCTGGTATCGCCTTCGTCCTCAGAGTTTGACAACTCATCTGCTACATTCTCGGGTGTTTCTTCTTTCCCTTCCTCCAATGCAGGATTGTCGAGTAACTCAGACTTCACCCTATCCTCAAACTCCACAGTAGGCAATTCCAGCAATTTCACCACAAGAATCTGCAAGGGCGAAAGCGTCTGCAACTGTTGTTGTGACTGCACTTGAATCTGGTTGGAGTTTTGAGTCATTTTTTAATAACGTTTAATTATATCAGTATGCAAAAATACGTTTTTTTCTTGTATCTTTGCCCATAATAACTTAAAAACTTAAAAATATGTTTGCGAAAGAAACCTATATGCAGCGAAGAGCCCTGCTAAAGAAAACCGTTGGCTCTGGTTTGTTGCTTTTTTTAGGCAACGACGATATGGGATTAAATTACGAAGATAACGCCTTCCGTTATCGTCAAGACTCCTCCTTCCTGTATTACTTTGGCATCTCACAAGCTGGACTTGCTGCCATCATTGATATCGATGAAGACAAAGAGATTTTGTTTGGCGATGAAGCTTCCATCGATTATATCGTTTGGACTGGTGTATTGCCAACATTACAGGAAAAAGCTGCTGAAACAGGTGTTAGTGATACCCGTCCTTTCCTAAAAGTTATTGAATATCTGAAAAGAGCCCAAAACAAAGGTCAGCAAATTCATTACTTGCCCCCATACCGTCCTGAGCATAAACTGAAATTGATGGACTGGTTAGGTTTGGCTCCAGGCAACCAACCTGGCAGTGTGCCTTTCATCCGTGCCATCGTGAAACAGC
>JAEEOD010000243.1 GCA_016284115.1 Bacteroidaceae bacterium | reverse complement strand
ACCGTGGAGCTGCCTCTCCCTTTTCCTTGGGTTATATCCCAGGACCATGGATGCAGAGCATACAGGTATCGAAAGGTGCCTCATCGGTAAAGAATGGCTATGAGAGTATCACGGGCCAGATTAACGTAGAGTTCAAGAAACCGCAGGCCACACCTTTTGCAGATGCCAACCTCTATTATAACAGTAAAGGAAAACTGGAAGCGAACATTGGAGCCAATCTGCACCTGAGTAAACGTTGGCGGACAGCCCTGTTAGGACATTACGAGATACTTAATAAGGCACACGATGACAATGACGATGGATTTGTTGACTTGCCAAAGGTTCGTCAGGGTGCTTTACAGAGCCGATGGGCATGGATGGGTGATCACTATGTGTTTCAGGCCTCTGTCAAGGGACTGAAGGAGCACCGTGAAGGCGGACAGATTGGTCATCATGCGATGGCAGGGCATCCCTATCTGATTGACATCACCAATGAGCGCTACGAAGCTTTTACCAAAAATGCCTATATATTCGACAAAGAACGCGCCACTAACGTCGCTCTTATCTTAAGCGGCTCACTTCACCATGAGAATGCCGAATATGGCCACAAACTCTACAACACTGACCAGCGCAACGGTTATGCCTCGCTGATGTTTGAGAGTGACTTTGGTGAGCATCACCATCTCTCTGTGGGTGCTAGTCTTAACCACGATTATTACGACCAGCGATACAAACTCACTAACGATGGGGCTGAAAAAAATCAGCGCGACGACGAAACCGTTCCCGGCATCTACGCACAGTACACCTTTAAGCTGGGTGACAAACTGACCCTCATGGGAGGTCTTCGCTGGGATCACAGCAATATCTATGGAGGATTCGTAACTCCACGTGCACACCTGAAATATTCTCCAAATGAAATCGTGACTCTTCGGGCCTCAGCAGGTAAAGGCTATCGCACGAATCACGTGTTGGCTGAAAACAACTTTCTCCTCGCCAGCGGACGACAGGTAATTATCGATGATAATCTGGATCAGGAGGCTGCGTGGAATTACGGCATCAGTGCAAACATCAACATCCCCATAGGCGAGAAAAAACTGGAAATGAGTGCAGAGTATTACTATACAGACTTCCAGCATCAGTTGTTGGTTGATCTCGACAGTGATCCCCATGCTGTTCACTTCACCAACCTGCAAGGTGACAGCTATTCACATACCTATCAGTTGGAGGCTACATATCCGTTCTTCCGAGGATTCACACTAACAGCCACCTATCGCCGTACCAACGTGAAATCCACTTTTGGCGGTGTGCTTCGCGAGAAGCCCCTTACCAATAAATATAAAGGTCTGTTGACAGCCTCTTACAAGCCTGGACTTGGAAAATGGCAGTTTGATGCCACACTACAATTGAATGGCGGAGGTCGTCTGCCTGATGCTTACACCACAGCTGATGGCAGCCCTTCATGGGACAACAGATACAAAGGTTTTGAGCAGTTAAGTGCTCAGGTGACTCGTTTCTTCCGTTTTTGGAGCATCTATGCCGGAGGTGAAAACCTCACGGGCTTCAAGCAGAAGAACCCCATCATAGCAGCCAATGATCCCTGGGGACAGAACTTCGACTCTACAATGATCTGGGGCCCAGTTCATGGAGCTGTCTTTTACATTGGTGTTCGACTGAATTGGAATAAAATATAATTAGTATTAACCCATTAAACTATTTAAAAGATGAGAGCAAAAGCATTATTAATCGCACTGGCAGTCACTTTAGCTTGTACCGCCAAAGACATCAAAACAGTTGTACTGAACACTGCACCGGAAATGCATTGTTCTAGTTGTGAAAACAAGATCAAGTCAAACATCCGTTTTGAAAAGGGTGTGAAGGACATTGTGACCAATTTGGCCGATAAGACTGTAACTGTCACCTACGATGCCGACAAGACTGATGTTGATAAAATCATCGAGGGTTTCAAAAAGATTGATTATGTGGCAACAATAGCCACACCAAAAGCAGAGGGTGCTCCCCAGGCAGAACAGAAGAAGGGTGGCTGCTGCGGCAGTGGTGGTTGCAAGTGCGGTTCAGCTAAAAAGCCAGAACAGGCCAAAGCTGAGCCTGCAAAGAAGAAAGAATGTTGTTGCGGTTCAAAGAAAGCAAATCCGGAAACAGCAGCCAACGATGGTTCTGTAATTAAGTTCAAGGCAACACAGATGAGTTGTGGTGGTTGTGCGAACAAAGTAAAGAAATTGCTGACAGGTGTTGACGGAGTGACAGATGTTGCTGTTAATCTGGAATCAAAGATTGTTACAGTCAATTATGATAGCCAGAAAACAGATGCTGCAAAGATCCAGGACAGTTTCAAGCAAATAAACTATACGGTAGAGGAAGTCCATTAATAGCTTTCAGCTGTGAAGAAATGGGGGCGGCTTCTATCTGAAGCCACCCCTCAGTGTTTCTATACCAAACACATGTGATACGATTTACCTTTACGGGGGTATTGCCCATATAATGAAATCACCGTACCTGTGCACCATGAATTTTAAATATAGCAAATTATGAGTAAAAAGAGTTATTTTTTGATGATAGCACTATCGCTGGCGACCTTGCAACTCATGGCACAGACATATACCATCAATTCGCCGCGGTTTGCCCGACCATTGGTGGAGAAGTGGATCGAGGAATATGCAAAAGTGGAACCCAACGTTCATTTTCGATTATTGAACGGCTGCGGTTGTACGGAAGAGTCTGCACTCTACATACTGCCATACGGCAAGGGAGACGCGGAAACTGTTGACCACGGAATCTTCTTCGCAGAATACGCCATACTACCA
>JAEEOD010000242.1 GCA_016284115.1 Bacteroidaceae bacterium | reverse complement strand
CCGTCCTGAGTTCAAGCACTTCGGCACCATGCACATCATCAACTCACCGAAGTGCACCCTCTATATCGCCGACACGCTGGTCAACGAGAATCCCGATACCGACGCCCTTGTCGATATTGCCAAGCTGGCAGCAGGCAGCGTACGCTTCTTCAACGAGAAGCCCGTTGTCGCCATGATGAGCCACTCTAACTTCGGCTCCTCACAGAGCGACGGCGCCAAGAAGGTGCGCCGTGCTGTGGAAATCATGCAGAAGCAATTCCCCGATATGCCTATTGATGGCGAGCTGCAGTTAGGCTTCGCCCTCGACCAGGAACTGCGCGACGAGCAGTATCCCTTCACCCGTCTCTTCGGCAGGAATGTCAACACGCTGGTCTTCCCCAACCTGACGTCAGCACGTTCCAGCTACAAGATGCTGCAGATGCTCGATGCCGACGTGGAAATTATCGGCCCGATCCAGATGGGTCTGAACAAGCCCATCCACTTCATCGACTTCGGCGCCTCTGTTCGCGACGTCGTCAACATCGTGGCTGTGGCAGGCATCGACGCCTACGTCAACAAAATCAAGAGCCGCATCAACGCGAAGAAATAATATCAACTTTCGCAAGCTCTACTTGCTCAGTCCCGAAAGGAGCAAGGAGCAAGAAAAAGCCCGCTGCTCATCAGAACAGCGGGCATTTCTATTGATGTCTCTTAATGCTTAGATCTCTTCTTCGTCCATGTCGAAGTCGTCCTCGAATTCCTCGTCCAGTTCAAGCTCACGAGCATCTGCAATAGCGGGATCTTTATCATCAACACCCATACCCAAAGTTGAACCTGCCAGCAACTGAGAAGTGCTTGCAATCTTCACAACCAACATCTCTGGATTGATATATGTCTTTTTCATTGTCTATTCTATTTTAAGAAACGAATTTGAATAATTATCACTAATTTTGTCCACGAATTTACTTAATAATTATTTTCTTTCCGTTGACGATATACAGGCCCTTCTGAGGCTGGGCAACACGGCGACCCTGCAGGTCATAAACGGAACCATTAACCATTAATCCTTCACCATTAACCGCATTGATGCCAGTAGCCTCATCCTCGAAGCTCATTGACAGCTCACGAGCGCCAGCAACAGGAGCTGAATCTAGGTGCAGATAAGCCTTGCCAGCAGGCAGCACACCAGCAGAAGCGTGGTAGAACAAGCCATTGCTCAGGATGTAGTCATAAACACCATCACCACCGATAGCAGAAACGCCATCGCTTGCAACCAGTTTATTTGTTGCAGGAGCAGCTGCAGAAGCAATAACAGGCACATCATAAGAATCTGCACTTCCCTTCTTCAATACCAGAGGAGTTCCAGCAGGTACTGTCGTCACAGGCACCATCGTAACTGCACTTGTTGTTGCTGCTGTAGCAACATAAGCCTTCAGTTCAAGACCGGTGAAGTCGAGAGCAAACGGAGTGACATAGGTAGTGTACTCCTTAGCGGGTGCTATAGTTGTTACAGAAACTTCAGTATCCAAATTCTCACCTGCAATCAGCATGGCTGCAGCATTCTTAACGATAGCAATCGCATTAGCATTATACTTAGTGAAGTCGTCGCAAGAGAGACCCAGTGCAAAATACTTCAGAGAGTTAGAAGCATGCATAACAGGTTTGCTACTTGTTGTTGCCAATACAACATCTCCAGCTGGTTCAGAGGTCCAAGAGTCAACATACTGAACATGGTTCTGATCATTAGGATATGAGAACAACTCGACATTGTCACCAGCGAATATCACACCCTCAAGCACTTTGTAAACCTTAGAAGCTGGCGTAATAGAAACAATTGCTTTATCTGCATTTTTGGGAGTACCCCATCCCCAGCGTCCGCTAGTATAACTGAAGAGTTTCATGCTCAGCATAGGCACACTACCAACGATGTCCTTCAATCCAATGATGGCCTTGCTACTACCAGCTGCAGCCTCTGAGATAACCACAAGGTCAGCATCGTCCAAATTGCCATTCAGAGCGGTCTTCTGCCCGTCAGTCATTGTAGACTTGTAATCCTTGATATCTACTAATACCACATTGTAGATAGCATTTAATGCCTTATAGTTTTCGTCATTTGCGACGTTGTAGTTGCTAGGAGCATTAGCATAGTTCGACTCATATACCCAAGCCACATAGCTCTTGCCTCCATCGAAGGTGTTGGTCACATTCTCGTCAGCCACGTCAGAGTCATCGTATGAAGCACCAGTAGCCTTAGCATAGAAGTGGGTGGTAGAAGTCACATTCACCTCATAAGGCGAAGTCTGTACTGTGTAGTTCGTTCCATCGGTAGAAACCTCCAAGGTTCCTTCAACAGCAGTTATTGTTACTGGATATGCATGAGAGGTAAAGTTGAAATCACCCACTGTAATTGTTGGCGCAATATACTTGGTTTGCTTTTCTGGATAAGTTACGCTAATACCAGTAGGATACTTGCCACCTTCTTTATCCACGAGATACAGATAGTCTGCTGTTCCTGTGTAGGTATATGAAATAGTTTTGTTATCCCCTGAAATCACAGAAGGAGTAGTTAATGCAGATCCGTCTCCACCTAAATTGCTGGTGTTATCTGTAAAACCGATATTGTCAACAGCAGTTGTCTGGTCAGTCATATACTTAACCACCATGCCCTTAACGGCAGGAATTTTGAACACAGTACCAGCATTTACCTGGGCATAGTTTACGTTACCGACAAACTTACCCTTACTGCCGCTAATACCATAGTCTTTTTCTGTATTAACAAAGAGGGGCACATCAACGGTATTACCTGCAATTGTGGTTTGCTTTACATAATACTGAGTATTACCCTCTGAGTTAAGCACTGGAGCACCATTATTAGTGCCGAAAGGCCATGTGACAGTAGTCTCCTCTGTGAGATCTCCTAAATATTTAGCATTTGCGGCGTATATAGGAGCAATGGTTATATTGCCAGCCAACGTGTATTCAGTGCCAGGAATATAGTCATTGACACCATCATTCCATTTTGTCAATGTCTTGCCCTCACTATATGTATAGTAGTTTGCTGGTGCCGTCCATTTATCGGATACGTTTGAATATTCAGTTGACAAAACCTTACTTGTAGAACCTTTATTCTCGGAAGCTACATTATAATTAATAGAATACAGCTGCTTAAAAACTGCCGCAATGGTGTGATTCGCTGTAACATTGACGAATGCATAGGGATTGTCAGTCGAGGCATTCTCTACTCCATCAACCGTCCAGCTTGTGAATGCGTAGCCGGTATTTGGTGTTGCTGTTATATTAATGCCATTGCCTTCTACAACATCATTAGCGCCCGAGGGTGATACAGTGCCACCCGCTCCTGCACTGGCAGTTACAGTATAAGTGGTACTTGCATCCTCTTCTATCGTTGCATCTACGGTTAAATAAGGTATAGAAAGATACTTGTTTCCGCCATTTTGAAACATATTAATTCTTACATAGTATATACCTGCTGATAAATTTGAAACACCAGTAGGAGCTGCGACATTTACACTATGAGTAGAACTATAGTCTGAGGTATTACAATTGCCCTCAGCGGAAGAATACAAAACGCTACTAGAAGAATTAACTATTTCAGCTTTCCAAGTAATAGCAGTGTTTTCTGCCCATACAAGAGCTTTTAAATTAGTCAACGACATCTTATATCCACTTGCAACTGTAATCTTAAATCCAATCCAGCAATCACCGCTATAAGCTGTTGCCCTTTCATTTTTTCTGAAAAATTTGGATGCAGAATATCCATTATACGTCTTAGATCCTGAGTATGCCTGGGCCTGACTGCCAAAAGCGGACTCAACCGTAACGTGAGTAGTTCCCGTATAAGTAGGATCTCCCATAGTTTTAGAGGGAGAATCGGTAAGCGACTGTGTCAGACCTATAGTAACTGCATCAGCCCACGCCCCACTACACACCGTTAGCAGGAGCGCTAATAAAGTAAAGATTTGTTTTTTCATTGTTGTTTGTTTATTGATTAGTAAAAATTCTTCGTATCGTAAAGACAGTTTGTTTTGTTAGGTCAGGGAGGATACCTCCATATTTGGGTACAAAGATAGCGTAAAAGGAACAGAACTCCAAAGCTTTAGGCTACAAATATGTGCGTAAACGTTTTCAAAAAGCAGATATCAGACAAAAACCAGAAAAACTACGAGAAATTTCTGGGTCTAAGGAATTTAGGAATTCAGGATTTTTTTGTGTTAGTATTCCTTGATTCCTTGGTTCCTTAGAATAAAGGTACCCGCTGCGAGATTTCTTGGTCTAAGGAATCTGGGATTGCAACGCCACACTCCTACCTTTAGGTGGGAGAACTTAGGAATATTTTGCGCCAGCCTTCCTTGATTCCTTGGTTCCTTAGAAAAAATAGAATATTACGGGCTAAGGAATCTAGGAACTTAGGATTTTTTTGTGTTAGTATTCCTTGATTCCTCAATTCCTTAGAATAAAAAATGACGCATTGCGGAAATCGGTTTTTTAGCCCGAAGGGCGAGGTTTTTGCCATGAGAGAGATTGAATCCCTGAAAGGGGAGCGGGATTAGTGGAAAACTTATCTGAGAGCTTGCTCTCAAGAAAGTTTGGCACTCATTCCGTTAATACTCTGATAAGAGTACAATCTCATGAATGGGGTTATTGATGTTTTTGTTTATATTTTCTTCTTCTGTCTAAGGAATATGGGATTGCAACGCCACACTCCTACCTTTAGGTGGGAGAACTTAGGAATATTTTGCGCCAGCCTTCCTTGATTCCTTGGTTCCTTAGAAAAAAAAAG
>JAEEOD010000241.1 GCA_016284115.1 Bacteroidaceae bacterium | reverse complement strand
CCTTTCGGATGGTTATTTGAGTCAAAGGAATATTATATAATGTCAGTAGTAGTCAGCTTAGGAGTGTTAGTGGTAGGCCTTATGACATCACCTTTTGTGCTATCTTGTATAATGATAGTGGTGGAAATCATCTTCAGCATAGTTTTGTATTCAGAAAACAAACGAATAAACCATCTTTCTTAAGTATTACCCCTCTCTTTTTTCATAAAGTAATGTTAATATAAAAATATTTGCAAAATAATTTGGTTTATTTTATAAACTTATTTACATTTGCAGTGTGATTAAATTTTAAGTGTATGAAAAAGGTTATTATCATCGTCGTAGTAGTAGTGCTGGCTGCCTTGGGATTGTTCCTGTATGGAGGCTACCAGATGTTCAAAAACGAGATTGCTGCTATGCAGTCGGTTGAGGAGGTTCGTAATGGTGTGTATACCCTCAGTTACAACGGGGATTACGGATTCAGGGGATTCCTGGAACAGGGCGGTGCCAAGACAGATGCGGAAATGGCGACTTATATCGCCGGCTTCCTTTCTCATGGTTATTACAAACCGCAAGTGACTACGCCTGAGGGGGGATGCACGACCGTTAGCGGAGGGCATGTCTTTGCCCGTAACTTCGACTGGGAACCGGTAGGTAATAAAATCATCCTGCACACGAATCCTGATGATGGCTATGCATCTATCGCCACCAGCAACTTATCGTTCCTGGGATTTGGCGAAGACTGGAAACCGCAGAGCATGCAGGAGAAGTTTATGGCGATGGCAGCGGTGTATGTACCTCTCGATGGTATGAATGAAAAAGGATTATGTGTTGCCGACTTGATTGAGATTGATGGTGACACGGACGTGCCAGACACAGAGAAGCCTGACCTGACGATTGTAGGTGCTATCCGACTGGTATTAGATTATGCTGCTGATGTGGAAGAGGCCATCGGGCTATTGTCACAGTACGATGTATTCCCATCGGTCAGCCGTATGCATCATCTCTCACTAAGCGACCTCAGTGGTCATAGTGTTGTAGTAGAATGGGAAGGTGGAGAGTTGAAAGCAACGCCTACACAAGTTGTCACTAACCACTGTCTGAGCGAAGTAAACAACAGTGAGTCCATTACAGAATCACTTCGACGCTTCAATATGCTCAATGAAGAACATCTGCCAGTGACAGATAAGCAACAGGCACAGCAGGCCATACAGGCTGCAAGCTATCCTTCTGGGACGCTATGGACGGTGATTTACGACCAGCAGACGCTGACTGCTACGCATTTCTTTAGCTGCGAGTGGGAACAACCATTGACAAACACTTTATCAGATAACTAATAATCTAACCATAAAAACAAGAAAGGAAACGAAGTATGGAAACAATGAATGAATTGACTGCCGAGCGCAGTTTGGAAATTATCAAAAAACAGATTGAACTGAGTCGCATGTCAACAGAAAAGAATGCAGGTATACCTATGATTATGTGGGGCAGTCTAGTATGTATCACAGCCTTAATCGTATGGTACCTGTGGGGTACCACCGGCAACGCTGCATGGAATTGCCTGTGGTTCATCATGGCTTTCATTGGGTGGGGATGCACTATCTGGATGAACAAAAAGGAGAAGAAGAGTGGTGTGCCAAACACACTAATATCTACTATGATGAACAAGATATGGCTCTCTTTCGGCATTTTCGCCTCTATTTTGCCTATATTCATATATGTATTAGCTCCCTTGTTTTTAGGCAAGTTGGGTATAGGCTGCAGCTATACACCTCTGGTTATTTTACTATTAGGCATAGCCACCACTATTACCGGATTGATTCTGAAGAATAATTGGATTACTACAGGCGGCATCATAGGCGGTTTGGCTGGTTTTGTATTAGCAATCCAGTATGTTGGTCCAAACGAGATGTTAGTAATGGCGTTTGTCGGAGTTATAACGCTGCTTATACCAGGCATCATGGTAAATAGGAGGAAATAGGTATGTTTAAGCCATTAGACCCCATATTGCACTCAGAACTCCGCTTGGCCGTGATGTCTCTTTTGCTTGGTATTGAAGAAGCTGACTTCGTATATATCAAGGAACAAACAGGAGCAACGGCAGGTAATTTGAGCGTGCAAATCGACAAACTCGCCAATGCGGGTTACATCGAAGTGGAAAAGAAGTTCGAGGGCAAGAGGCCTTGCACCACTTGCCGCATCACTCAGAAGGGTGTCGAAGCTTTCGATAACTATGTAGAGACACTCAAAGAATACGTAAATATATAGTATTATGAATCAAATCAGCAATTTTAATCAGCTAAAAGCTGAGGTGGCACATAAACAACAACGAGGTCTGCATTTCATCTTAGCTTCTATTTTAATCTGGATATTGGTGGCATGTGTGCATGCCACCAATCTTGATCCGCTCACGAAAAACTTGCTTACCTTTTGCTGTACAGCTCCTTTAGTGCCAATAGCATGGGTGATTTCACGCTTCATTGGAGTAAAATTCAGTGATAAGGGAAGTCCATTCAGTTCATTGGGCATCATCCTATCATGCAATCAGATGCTTTATCTGCTCATTGCCATGTGGATTTATGCTGCCATTCCTGATAAAATGGTAATGGTGATAGCCATGATATTCGGCGCTCATTTGCTTCCATTCGGATGGCTATATGACTCAAAGGCTTATTATATGATGTCGGTGTTAGTAAGTATTGGTGCACTCATTGTTGGCCTCACCTACTCACCCTTTGTACTGGCATGTACTATGATAGGCGTTGAAATTGTATTCAGTCTCATCCTTTATAGAGAAAACAAGAAGGCTGCTACCAATTAATAAATTATCATAAATTATTTACAAAACGGATACCAGCCTCAACCAAAAAATCAGATTATTATTATCTTTGTGGATTGAAATTTCAAACCTTTAAATAATAATTAATGAAGCAATGGATGTTGGCTGGCTGCGTGCTGGCAGTGGCTCTTGCAGGTTGTACTGAGGAGCAAAAAATTGAGCAGCCCGTATTGGGCGCAAGAAAAGCACAGATTATTACTGTGGATGGTTACCAGTTCAAGGACTTGAACAAGAATGGTGAACTGGATGCTTATGAAGACTGGCGCTTGCCGATGCAAGATCGTATCGACAATTTGGTAAGCCAGATGACACTGGAAGAGAAAATCGGTCTGATGTTCCATCCAAACATTGCTGTTCCTGCTGATGGTAAGGTTTTATATGATGCAAAAGCAGAACTAAGCCAAGAGGCCTACGCTGGTCCTATCGGTCCTGGTGGCAACAATGGTGGTGCCATGGGTGCTGGTCAGATGAGAGCTGGTGCCGATGTTAAGACCTTTATTGAAGAGCGCAACTTCCGCAACATCCTTAACAACGGTATTGCAGAACGTACTCTCTTTGCTAAATGGAGCAACAGCTTGCAAGAATATGCTGAAGCTTCTCGTCTGGGTATTCCAATCATGTTCTCTACCGACCCTCGTCATGGTGCTACCCTGGGTGCTCACGTTAGTGGCAAGCAGTATTTCAGCCAGTGGCCCAGCAAGGAAGGTCAGATTGGTATCACAGCTGCCCGCAATCCTGAACTCGTGAAGAAGTTTGGTGAGGCAGTGGCAGAGGAATACCGTGCTGTAGGGCTCCACATGATTTTAGGTCC
>JAEEOD010000240.1 GCA_016284115.1 Bacteroidaceae bacterium | reverse complement strand
TACTACTTCATAACCTTCAGCCTCGAACATCTGACGGAAAGCGAGGCGACCGATACGGCCAAAACCGTTAATTGCAACTTTTGTCATTTTAAAAATAATTTAAAAGGTTTATTGTATTATTACATATTACTTTTTTTTGGTGAAAGGTGAAAAATATTCCCTTTAGCGGTGCAAAATTACAAAAATGTTTTCATATATTTGCATCATTGAAGTGTATTAATTAATAAAAAACATTAAATTATGGGGTTTGTTAAAGAATTTAAGGAATTTGCCATGAAGGGCAACGTGATGGACATGGCTGTTGGTGTGATCATCGGCGGTGCTTTTGGCAAGATTGTCACCTCTTTGGTGAACGATGTGCTGATGCCTCTTATCAGCAAGGTTACAGGTGGTGTGGATTTCACGAACCTGTTTGTTAATCTCAGTGGAAGCGAAAAGTTTGACACCTTGGCAGCTGCTAAGGAGGCTGGTGCTTCAGTGATGGCTTATGGTCAGTTTATCCAGAATATTGTGGATTTCCTGATCGTAGCATTCTGTATCTTCTTGATGATTAAGGGTATGAATAAACTGAACAAGAAGAAGGAAGAAGAACCTGCTCCTGCTCCTGAACCACCTGCACCAAGCAATGAAGAAGTGCTGCTTACTGAAATTCGTGACTTGCTGAAGAACAAATAAAAAATGCTCTTGAGCTAAGAGTGTAGTAAAAAGAAGAGGGTATGAAGTCTTTTTGATACCCTCTTCATTTTTTTCTAAATCGATGTAGTTTTTCTGTAGTTGCCTGCGTCTAACGAGCAAAAAACTGATTGAAAAACGGATTATGGAAGCATTAGAAACTAAATTTGCTGAGATGGTGAGAGAGCATAAGAGCACCATATTTACGGTGTGCTATATGTTCTCGAAAGATCAGGAGGAGGTGAACGACCTGTTTCAAGAGGTGCTGATCAACCTGTGGAAAGGACTGGATTCTTTCAGGGGCGATAGTGACATCAAGACATGGATTTATCGTGTAAGCCTCAATACTTGCATCTCATCGGAGCGGAAGAAGAAACGCAATGCGCTACCGCTGGACATGGATGTGAATCTGTATGAAGACCGAGATGACGATACGCGTCAGATTAAGATGCTGTACCACCGCATCAACAAACTGGGCTTCTTCGACAGGGCCATCGTTCTGCTGTGGCTGGAAAACCTTAGCTACGAAGAGATTGCCGCCATCACCGGCATTTCGGTGAAGAATGTTTCCGTTCGTCTGTTTCGCATCAAGGAACAATTGAAAAAGATGTCTAACGATTAAAATTTTGTATTATGGAAAGCTATAACGAATTAGGAGAAATGCGTCAACAGATCAATCTGTTGAAAGATAAACTGAACGACCAGGAAATTGTGAATGACAACATAATCCGCAAGGTGGTGCAGGAGAAGGTGGATAACATTCATAAAGTGGGGTGGAGGATAGTAGTTTTGGGTATTTTGGAGGTGCCGCTCGTAATATGGGTGTTCAGGGAGCTGTGTGGTTTCTCGTGGATGTTCTGTATCATCACTGCTATCTATGTGCTCTCGTCTGTGATATTCCAAGTAATCATGAATATGTCGATGAAGCGTCAGGTAAGACCCAACGACGATCTGCTGGCAGTGGGCAAGCAATTGGTCAAGCTGAAGAAACGCAATGTGAAATGGTTGTTTTTTTCTATGCCTTTTACGGCTTTGTGGACAGGCCTGATTATTTGGGAGGCTTACAAGAATCCAGCTTTCTTCCCGTTTGACTTTGAGATGTTTGTGTATATCATCATTTTTGGTGTGGTACTAGGTTTGGTCATTGGCTTGTCCATTTTCTTCAAGCGCTATAACGCTATGAAGGATGCCATTAGTCAGATTGATGTTTTCTTGCCGAAGAAGAATCAGATTTGGCAGGAGAAACTAAACGATGCCATTTACAGCATTGACGAACTGCAAAAGGAGTAAGACTAAACCATGTGACTCTTTATATTCCTCACGAGAGAATTTTTATTCCTCGTGAGGAATTATTTTTTTTCTCTTTTGCAGTGGTATGAGGTTTTTTATTAATTTTGCACCATATTTAATTAAACAAATACCACTAAGTGATGCAACAGAAAATTGTTATTCTTGACTTTGGATCGCAGACTACCCAGTTGATAGGCCGTAGGATACGTGAAATGGATACATTCTGCGAAATTCTGCCATACAACAAGTTTCCTAAAGATGATAATAATATATTAGGTGTAATCCTGAGTGGATCGCCTTTCTCTGTGTATGACAAGGATGCGTTTAAGGTGGACCTCTCTGAGTTTGTTGGAAAATATCCTGTACTGGGCATCTGCTATGGCGCCCAACTGATGGCCTATACTTATGGGGGAAAGGTGGAACCTGCTGGTAGTCGTGAGTACGGACGTGCTCACTTGCAATACTTTGACGCCGATAATCCTTTGTTCAAAGGCTTCGAGAAAGATTCACAGGTGTGGATGAGTCATGGGGATACCATCACTCAGTTGCCTGAGGGCTTTCACGCTATTGCATCGACAGAACAGGTGAAGAATGCTGCCTATGCCAATCTCGACAAACGCATTTGGGCTGTGCAGTATCATCCTGAGGTGCATCACTCATTGCAAGGATTCCAGTTGCTGAAGAACTTTGTGGTAGATATTTGTGGTAGCAAGCAGGAATGGAGTGCTGCTTCGTTTGTGGAGACTACTGTCAAGGAATTGAAAGAACAGCTGGGCAACGACCGAGTGATTCTTGGTTTGAGTGGAGGTGTGGACTCTAGTGTGTGTGCTACTTTGCTGAATCATGCCATTGGTAAGAATCTGACATGCATCTTTGTGGATCATGGTATGTTGCGTAAGAACGAATTCAATAAGGTGATGGAGGCGTACAAGGGTTTGGGTCTGAATGTGATTGGTGTGGATGCCAGTGCTAAGTTCTTTGCCGACTTGAAGGGAGCAACAGACCCAGAAGTAAAACGCAAGATTATAGGCAGGGACTTTATTGAAGTGTTTGATTCAGAGGCGAGTAAAATAAAAGATGCTAAGTGGTTGGCGCAGGGTACTATCTATCCCGACCGTATAGAAAGTCTGAACATCACAGGAAAAGTGATCAAGAGTCATCATAATGTAGGCGGTTTGCCAGAGGAAATGCACTTGCAGTTGTGCGAACCATTGAAATGGCTGTTCAAAGATGAGGTGCGAAGGGTAGGTCGCCAGTTGGGTATGCCCGAACGACTGGTGAAGCGTCATCCATTCCCAGGTCCTGGTTTGGCTGTTAGGATTTTGGGTGAGGTAACACCTGAGAAGGTAAGAGTTCTGCAAGATGCTGACGATATCTACATCGAGGCTCTACACAACTATTTGTGTGAGGATGGAATAACTTTATATGATAAGGTATGGCAAGCTGGTACTGTATTACTGAGTCCGGTAAAGAGTGTGGGTGTGATGGGAGATGAACGTACCTACGAGAACCCTGTAGCTTTGCGTGCTGTGACTAGCATGGATGCTATGACGGCCGATTGGGCACATCTTCCCTACGATTTCCTGGCAAAGGTATCGAATGATATCATTAATAAGGTGAAAGGTGTTAATAGGGTTTGTTATGACATCTCGTCAAAGCCACCTTCGACTATTGAGTGGGAATAAGAATTTGAGTAAAAGATTTTTCTACTTATTGTGATATAAATTCATAAATATTCACTATTTTTGCAGTCTCAAATTCTAAATATAGAGGAGATAATATATGCTGGAAATGTTGTCAAAGTTTGATATTCTGGAAGTTGTGAGGTGTTTTATCTCACTGTTGATTGTGATCGATATCATCGGCTCATTGCCCATCATCCTTGACTTGAGGGCAAAAGGCATGAAGGTGAATGCTACCAAAGCCACGGTATTGGCTACTCTCTTCATGTTGGGCTTTTTCTATGTAGGTCACTTGATCCTGCAACTTTTCAGCGTGGATATCCAGTCGTTTGCAGTAGCAGGTGCTTTCATCCTGTTCTTCATGGCATTGGAGATGATTCTGGATATTGAAATTTTCAAGAATACTGGTCCTACTAAGGATGCTACTTTAGTGCCTCTTGTGTTCCCTCTGTTGGCAGGTTCCGCTACCTTTACTACCATCTTGGCATTAAGGGCTGAGGCATGGGATATCAATATCCTGATTGCTATGATTTTGAACATGATTTGGGTGTATGTGGTGTTGCATATGGCTGATAAGGTGGAGCGCTTTTTCGGCAAGTCTGGCATCTACGTCATCCGTAAATTCTTTGGCATTATTCTGCTTGCCATTGCGGTCAGGATGTTCACTGCCAACCTTTCAATGTTGATACAGCAACTCTCTCAGTAAGGTTTTATTAGCTAGATTATAGTTTTTTTCGCCCTTTACATCAAAATTTTGGTGTTTTTGTTTGCAAAGATGTCCTAAATTCGTAATTTTGGGAAGATAACGGATGAGAAGCATCTTAGGATGCTTTTTATCCCATAACCTTTTGATAACCTTTAAATGTAATGCTATGAGCTATTTGCGTTTTGATAAAGCCTTGATGAACAACCTTGAGGAAGCGTTGCCACGTGAAATCCTCAGAACGAATAAGTCGGGCTCGTATCATTGTACGACGATAGTGGGATGCAATACACGAAAATATCACGGCTTGTTGGTTATACCCGTGCCAAACTTAGATGACGAAAACCATGTGCTACTGTCTTCATTGGATGAGACAGTGATTCAGCATGGAGCAGAATTCAACCTGGGTTTGCATAAGTATAATGGCAATAACTTCAGTCCGAATGGACATAAGTATATCCGTGAGTTTGACTGTGACAAAATTCCTGCTACAACCTACAGAGTGGGTGGTGTCATTCTGCGTAAGGAAATCGTTTTTGTACACCACGAAGACCGAGTGCTGTTGCGCTATACATTAGTGGATGCACATTCGGCAACGACATTGCGCTTCCGCCCATTCTTGGTATTTAGAAGCGTTCGTGAATATACCCACGAGAATTATCAGGCCAATCGTGATTACCAGGAGATTGAGAATGGTATCAAGACCTGTATGTATCCTGGTTATCCTGAACTGTACATGCAGCTGAACAAGAAGAATGAGTTTCATTTCCAGCCTGATTGGTACAGAGGTATTGAGTATCCAAAAGAGCAAGAGCGTGGATATGACTTCAACGAAGACTTGTATGTTCCTGGCTACTTTGAGGTGGAGATCAAGAAAGGCGAGAGCATAGTGTTTTCAGCTGGTACTTCCCCTTTCAAGAATACTAGAACGATGAAGTCAACCTTCCAGTTTGAGGTGGACGACCGTACGCCTCGTGATACTTATTATCATAGTTTGAAAAATGCGGCTCATCAGTTCCATAACGTACATGGGAAAGAACATTATATCCTAGCTGGCTATCCTTGGTTCAAGTGCCGTGCGCGCGACCTCTTCATCTCTCTGCCAGGTTTGACATTGGCTGTCAATGAGCAAAACCAGTTTGAGGATGTGATGAAGACCGCTGAGAAGGCTTTGAGGCAATTTATCAATGGTGAGCCTGTAACGTATAAGATTTACGAGATGGATCATCCTGATATCCTGTTGTGGGCAGTTTGGTCTTTGCAGCAATATGCGAAGGAAACTTCTAAGGCACATTGCCGCAAGAAATATGGCTCGCTGTTGGTGGATATCATCAAGTTCATCTTGGAACGCAAGCATAACAATCTGTTCCTGCATGACAATGGTTTGTTGTTTGCCAATGGTACAGAAAGAGCCGTCACTTGGATGAATTCTTCATCTAACGGCAAGCCAGTCATCCCTCGTACGGGCTATATCGTTGAGGTAAATGCTTTGTGGTATAACGCTTTACGTTTTATAGCCGATATGGAACGTGAAGGTGGTAATGCAGCTTTTGCTGATGAACTCGATGAACAGGCAGAAGTGACAGGCAAGTCGTTTGTAGATGTATTCCGCAACGAATATGGCTATCTGTTTGAT
>JAEEOD010000239.1 GCA_016284115.1 Bacteroidaceae bacterium | reverse complement strand
ATTTGGCGATCAGAAAGCAGCGTGGGCATTGGGCATCACAGGCTTGGTGATTGCTATGCCTGTGTTCTTCGATGCAGGCCTCATCATCCTGATACCTTTGGCATTCTCTTTAGCGAAGCGAACTGGTCGTTCTACCTTGTATTATGCCATCCCGCTATTGGCAGGCTTAGCTGTAGGTCATGCCTTTATTCCCCCCACCCCTGGTCCTGTGTTGGTGGCTACCATGCTGAATGTGGAATTAGGATGGGTGATTCTCGTGGGTATCTGTTGTGGTATTGTGTCGATGATTGTGGCAGGTCCCATTTGGGGCAGCATAGCAGGCAAGAAATTCCACATCCCTGTGCCTGAGCATGTGGCTAACCAGCCAGATATCGACGAAAGTAAGTTGCCGTCGTTCTGTGTGATTGTGAGCATTGTGCTTATTCCATTGGTGTTGATCATTCTCAATTCTGTGGCGAAGGTGGTACCTGCTATGGCTCCTGTACAACCCATTTTGGCATTCTTGGGTGAACCATTTGTGGCACTGACAATCGCCGTTGTAGTAGCTATGATTATCCTTGGATACGGGCATGGGTATACTAAAGCAGAACTTGAACGAGTGATGACTAAAAGCCTAGAACCCACAGGATTGATTCTTTTAGTTACTGCTTCTGGCGGTGTATTGAGATATATCTTACAGAACTCTGGTTTGGGTATCGTAATAGGTGATGCTGTAGCATCTGCCTCCCTGCCTATTGTGGTAGTGGCATTCGTAGTAGCTGCGCTGGTTCGTATTTCTGTAGGCTCTGCTACAGTAGCCATGACAATGGCAGCTGGTATCATAGCCGCTATGCCTGAGGTGGCTAATCTCTCTCCCATCTACCTGGCTTGCACCACAGCAGCCATAGCAGGGGGCTCTACAATATGCTCTCACTTCAATGACTCCGGCTTCTGGCTCGTGAAGTCGTTGGTAGGAATGGATGAAACCACTACTCTCAAAACCTGGACAGTGATGGAGACGTTGGTCGGCACCACGGGTTTCCTAGTAGCATTAGTTATCTCCATGTTTGCTTAATTTAACCTATGTGTTCCATACTATCAGATGGCTGATCGTCTTTTTCCATTACCGCTTTGGTAATACAAGAATTAGTTGTATCTTTACACCGTAGTTTACCTTATAGAATATGATGAGATTAACTAAATGGGCAATGATGCTCTGTTTTACCTTATGGACTGGGATAGCAGCAGCACAGACGGAAAAGGAAGAGATTGACTCGCTCCAGAATGCGCAAGACTCCCTTATACAGGAACTGCGTAGCCAATTGCAGGAGTTCAAGATGCAGCAAATCATCCTGCAAGAGGAACTAGAACGCACAGGGCAGAAATACGTGAATGACTCATTGGCAGAAGTGGAACGACACAGACGTGTTGACTCGCTCCGCCAGATTACACCAGGCGCCCCACTCATCATCGATGAAGACACCCTATACACCCTTTATGCCCGCAAAGGAGGCATGATGGCCGAGTCGCGTGTAAGGATGACCAAGGAGATGATTACCGACATCGGTCGAAGCCTCACATTCACCCTCGATTCCATCTTTATCTTCGAAGGCGAATATTCGACCGACATTATGGTGGGTGAACATGTGGTGGCCAGTATCACAGATATGGATGGCCTCTGGCAGCACAAAACACGACAAGAGCTGGCCAACGAATACCTCCCCGTCATCCAGCAAAAAATCAATGAGCTGCACGAGGAATACGGACTGAAACAAAAGATGAAGGGATTACTTTTGGCAGCGCTCATCATCCTTGGCCAGTACCTGCTTATACGCTTCACCAACTGGATTTTCCGACGTTACAGAATACGCCTCATCCGCAAGGTGGTGAGCCTGTTGCGCCCCTTCAGCATGAAGAACTATCAGTTCCTGAACATACACAGGCAGTGCGTATTAGTGATGATAGGCTACAACACGGTGCGCTATATCATCATAGCCCTCCAGTTGTTCATCACCATTCCTCTGCTGTTTTCTATTTTCCCTGAGACAAAGACACTTACCTATACTGTCTTCAACTATATTTGGAATCCATTCAAGGGCATATTCAAGGCAGTCATCGACTATATGCCGAGCATCTTTCAGATAGCCGTCATCTATATCTGCTTCCACTATCTGGTGAAGTTCATCCACTATATCTCCAACGAGATTGCGGCTGAGCGACTGAAGATCAGTGGATTCTATGCCGACTGGGCAAGGCCCACTTATTTCATCCTAAGAGTGCTGCTCTATTCGCTGATGTTTGTCATGATATGGCCACTGCTTCCCAACAGCAACTCACAGGTGTTCCAAGGTGTATCCGTATTCATCGGTCTCGTCGTTTCCTTGGGCTCCACCTCCATCATCGGCAATCTGATTTCCGGTATGGTGATGACCTACATGCGCCAGTTCAGCATAGGCGACTACATCAAGGTAGGCGACGTTGTGGGCGAAGTAATCGAGAAGACCATACTTGTCACCCGCATCCGTACTCGTAAAAACGAGGTGATTACCATGCAGAACTCCAGCCTCATGGGTTCACAGACCAGCAACTACACCGTTGCTGCCAAGAACTATGGTCTCATTGTGCACACCAAAGTCACTATCGGCTACGATGTGCCTTGGCAACATGTGAAGGAAATCATGGAGACTGCAGCCCTCGAAACACCAGGCATCAAGCACAAGCCCCGTCCTTTTATGATGACGACCTCACTCGATGACTACTATGTGGAATACGAAATCAATGCCTTTACCGATGATGCTGTAAGGTTGTCCACCATCTACTCCAACCTGCACCAGAACCTGCTGAAACGCTTCTTCGAGGGAGGTGTTGAGATTATGTCACCACATATCTATGCACACCGTAGCGACCTTGACCTCCAGGTGCCACCCGAGTTCAAGCAAGGATTTGAAGTTCCTCAAGAGCCTGAAGCATCCCCGAAGAAATCATAAATACTGCAGAAAGAAGGCGT
>JAEEOD010000238.1 GCA_016284115.1 Bacteroidaceae bacterium | reverse complement strand
AGGAGAAATGATACAGCACTACATGATGGACAATGGTGTATCACCTCAGTATTTGGATGTGTATGCCGAGAACAAGTCACCTATTTCGTTAGCATTTCTCAATGCTAACAATGATGCCCAATACAGCTTTTATAAGAATTATCCCGAGTATCGACTAATGGTAGAATTGCCCGAAGTGGAGGAAAATGATGTGGTGATGTTGGGCTCTTTCTATGCTGTTGATCCCTCTTTACGTCACAAAGTGGTGGAATTGCTTCAAAAAGCTAGAGACAATAAGGCAATTGTGCTGTATGACTTGAACTATCGTTTTCCACACAAGAATGATGCCATGAAGGTTGCGCCAAATATCTTGGATAACTTGGAATATGCTGATATTGTGCGTGGTTCGGAGGAAGATTTCATGTGCCTGTATAACCTCTGTGACGCAGATAAAATTTATCAGGACAAGGTGAAGTTTTATTGTAAGAACTTCGTCTATACTGCTGGGGCGAAGGAAGTGCAACTGCGAACTGGTAATTATAGCAAAGCTTATGCTGTGCCGCCATTAGATCCTGTAAGTACAGTAGGGGCTGGAGACAATTTCAACGCGGGTATAGTGTATGGTTTGATGAAGTTGGACATTAAGCATGACGACTTGCCATCTTTGACAGAAGGACAATGGGACCAGTTGATAGAATATGGAATGAAATTCTCTGCAGAGGTGTGTATGACTACGGATAATTCCGTATCCAAGAACTTTCAAGTATAGTTTATGAAAGTAGGTATTATTGTTGCAATGGATAAGGAACTGCGCCAACTACACCAGTTGTTTGATGGCACAGACGTGGTGGTACAGAAGTGTGGTATCGGCAAAGTCAACGCAGCCTTGGGCGCTCAACGAATGATAAACGAGTTTAATCCTGATGTAATAATTTCCAGTGGATGTGCAGGCGGAAATGGTGATGAAATACAGATTCAGGATGTGGTGGTGAGCGCTCGATTGGTTTATCATGATGTGTATTGCGGTACTGCTATCGATAACGCCACACAATATGGGCAAGTTCAAGGTATGCCGGCGTGTTTTGAACCAGCACCTTGGTTGTTGGAGAAAGCCACATGTTTGGATTGTGGAGTGAAAGTGCATGCTGGACTGATTGCTACGGGTGATTGGTTTGTTGACTCTCGTGAGAAAATGCGTGAGATAGTGGGCAAGTTTCCTGAAGTTAAAGCTGTGGATATGGAGAGCTGTGCTATAGCACAAACTTGTTATATAAATAAGGTGCCGTTTATTTCATTCCGTGTGATTAGTGATCTACCCTTAAAAGATACGGATGCAAGTCAGTACCATGACTTCTGGAATTCGGTGGCAGAACATTCCTTTGCTGTTACCAAATCATTTGTAGAAAGTATAATGGCGGGGTAAGAATACCACCGCCATAATTTAAGCATCAGCAAACATTTTGCCATCATCCAAAGTGATATATAGTTTGGCATATTCACTATGGAAATCGTTTTTCAGGCGATGCAAGTATCGCTCGCTTTCCCATTTGCACATTGGCAGATCGTGTAACAAGTAGTTGCCGCATGTCTCAGGTGTGGTGGCAGGCACTTCCTCTTGGGTGAGCATCCACTCTAAGCACTGAATAGTGAGCTGGCGCATATCCTCAACGGAATAGTGACCCGTCATCACAATATACATACCTGTAAGACACCCCATAGGACCTACATATACCACATCGTCTTTGGCGGATGAATTGCGGAACCAAGTGGCCATGAGATGCTCGATGCTATGCATGGCTGCAGGAGCCACTGCAGGCTCTTTGTTGGGCTCAGTGATGCGAAGATCAAACGTTGTAAAACCTTTATCCAGTCTTGATACATAAATACCTGGTTTGAGTCTGGTATGGTCAATCGTGAAGCTCTGAATTACTTCCATAATTTTTATTATAAAGTTAATAACTGCTGTAATAGTTAGAACATCTGACTTACCCTACGGATGCCTGCTACTAAAGCATCTACTTCATCGTAGGTATTGTATAGGCCGAAAGAGGCACGCAAAGTCCCTTCAATACCCAAGCGATGCATCAGCGGTTCAGCACAATGGTGACCAGTTCTGACAGCTATGCCAAGCCGGTCGAGCAACGTACCCATGTCGAGGTGATGGATGTCACCTATCAAGAAAGAGATAACGCTGCCTCTATTTCCCGTAGGACCAAAAATTTTCATATTCTCAATCTGAGACATTTGTTCTAAAGCATATTGGGTAAGTTCTACCTCATAAGCAGTGATATTATCCATGCCGATCTTTTCAATATACTTCAATGCAGCAGCTAAGCCAGTAGCAGCTACATAATTGGGTGTACCTGCCTCAAATTTATAAGGCAGTTCGTTGAAAGTGGTGTGTTCAAAGCTCACTGTGCCTATCATCTCGCCGCCACCTTGATAAGGGGGCAGGCGGTCGAGCCACTCACGTTTTCCATAGAGCACTCCTATCCCTGTAGGACCATAGACTTTATGACCAGAGAAACAATAGAAATCGGCATCAAGCACACGCACACTCACCGGCATATGAGGAATGCTCTGCGCACCGTCAACGAGTACAGGTACACCATGTTCATGGGCAATACGAATGATATCAGCTATAGGGTTGATAGTCCCCAGCACATTGCTAACATGGGCCACGCTCACCATCTTGGTTTTTGAGGTAAAGAGTTGCTTGTAAGCATCCATCTGCAGTACACCTTCGTCGGTCATTGGTATCACCTTCATGACAATACCTTTACGTTCAGCTTGTAATTGCCAAGGAACGATATTGCTATGATGTTCCATGCAGCTAACGATTACCTCATCGCCTGCTTGCATTTCTTGTTGACAGAAAGATGAAGCCACTAAGTTAATAGCTTCCGTTGTACCTCTGGTAAATACTATTTCCTGTGCGCTCTCAGCATCGATGAAGCTACGCACTGTCTCACGGCTTTGCTCCAGCATATCGGTAGCCATTACAGAGAGATGATGCACGCCACGATGTACATTGGAGTTGGCAGTATAGTATTGTTGCGCCATTGCATCTACCACTTGACGTGGTTTTTGCGTGGTGGCGCCGTTATCAAGGTATACCAATGGATGTCCATATACTTGGGTGTCAAGTATGGGGAAATCATGCCTTATGGATTGAACATCAAACATATTATAAGCTCCTAAATCTTTTTTCCACCATCTCATGCAAACGGTCGCGTAGGCTAGAAATGCGAATCATTTCTACTACTTCTCCCACAAAAGCAGCCATTAGCAGCAGGCGGGCTTCATGTATAGAAATACCTCGCTGTTGCATATAAAATAGAGCGTTTTCATCGAGTTGTCCTGTACTAGAACCATGATTGCATCGCACATCGTCGTTATATATCTCCAACTGGGGTTGTGCAAACATACGTGCTTCTCGTGTAGCGCAAAGATTACGGTTGGTCTGTTCAGAGAAGGTGTGATGGGCACCAGGCAAAACCTTAACCAAGCCTGCATAGGTACCTATAGCCTTTTCATCCAAGATGTATTTATATAATTGGTGGCTGGTGGTATGGGGTACCATGTGTTGTACAAGGGTATGGTTTTCGATATGTTGCGACTGATTTGCAATCACCAAACCGTTGAGATGCAGTTCTGCACCTTCGCCACATAAATCTACCTGCGTAGTATTGTGGGTGTTCCCAGCTGCTAAACTGATGCTTTGTGCATAGACTTGACTATTGGCATCTTGGCGGACATGAAGATTATGTGTACGTGTGGTACCTGCAATATTTACGTCCAAGTCACAAAGATCAAGAGTGGCACCTTCACCGACAATGGCTTCAGTCACCACCTGTCCGCAACTACCTTCCAACAATAATATAAGTTGTGCACCACTTTCTACGTTGATGTACAGTTGATGGTCGGCTGATAGTTGCAGCGTCTTTTCCACTATTGAACCTTTAGCGACAGATATCTCCATAGTCATCTCCTCACACCCTAGTCTTCCATGTTTTTAATCCAGTCGTACCCACGTTCCTCAAGTTCTAGTGCCAACTTAGGGCCTGCGGTCATAACGATTCGTCCTTGATAGAGCACATGTACGATATCAGGCTTGATATAATCAAGTAATCGTTGGTAGTGGGTAATGACAATATAACTGGTTTCTGGAGTCTTGATTTTATTGACACCCTCTGCCACTATGCGTAAAGCATCTATATCAAGGCCAGAGTCGGTCTCGTCAAGGATACTTAGTTTGGGCTCGAGCATCGCCATCTGGAATATTTCGTTACGTTTTTTTTCGCCACCAGAGAAACCTTCATTTACTGAGCGACTGGCCAGTTTATTATCCAACTCTACAATGGCACGTTTTTCTCGCATAAATTTTAGGAATTCGCTAGCACTGAGGGCAGGTTGGTTGAGGTATTTGCGCTTTTCATTAATGGCAGTACGCATGAAGTTGGTCATGCTTACGCCAGGAATCTCAACAGGATATTGAAAACTCAGGAACAACCCCTCATGACTGCGGTCTTCAGGAGTTAACTCTAGCAAGTTCTTGCCGTTGAAGATGACAGTTCCTTGTGTTACTTCGTATTGTGGATTACCCACCAATACGGATGACAAGGTACTTTTGCCCGAACCATTAGGTCCCATAATGGCGTGCACCTCACCTGGCTTTACTTGCAGGTTGATGCCTCTCAATATTTCTTTGCCAGCCACACTGGCGTGTAAATCTTTTATCTCTAACATCTCAATCTAAATGTTCAATGTTATTTATCCAACGCTTCCCTCCAATGAAACGCTCAACAACTTTTGTGCTTCCACAGCAAACTCCATAGGCAACTTGTTCAGCACTTCTTTGGCATAGCCGTTGACAATCAGTCCGACGGCATCTTCTGTTGATATTCCTCGTTGGTTGCAATAGAAGATTTGCTCTTCATTGATTTTGCTGGTCGTAGCCTCATGTTCCACTATCGCCGTTTCATTATGGATGTCCATATAAGGAAAGGTGTGAGCGCCACACTTGTCACCCAACAGCAAAGAGTCACATTGACTATAATTGCGGGCATTGTCGGCTTTAGCAGCCACACGTACTAATCCTCGGTAGGAGTTCTCGCTCTTGCCAGCAGATATACCTTTGCTCACGATAGTACTGCGGGTATTCTTACCCAAATGAATCATTTTCGTACCCGTGTCAGCTTGCTGGTAGTTGTTTGTCACTGCCACGCTGTAGAATTCTGCCGTTGAGTTGTCACCCTGCAAGATGCATGAAGGATATTTCCACGTGATGGCAGAACCCGTTTCTACCTGTGTCCACGACAACTTGCTGTCATTACCACGCAGATGCCCGCGTTTGGTTACAAAGTTATATACGCCGCCTTTACCTTCAGCATCGCCTGGGTACCAATTCTGCACTGTGCTGTATTTCACTTCAGCTCTCTCATGTACCACAATCTCCACGATAGCAGCATGTAGCTGGTTTTCATCGCGCATAGGGGCAGTGCATCCCTCGAGGTATGACACATATGCATCGTCATCGGCAATAATCAATGTACGCTCAAACTGGCCAGTGTTCCTTGCGTTGATACGGAAGTAGGTGGATAGCTCCATCGGGCATCTTATACCCTTGGGAATATACACGAATGAGCCATCGCTGAACACAGCTGAGTTCAAAGCTGCATAGAAGTTGTCGGTATAAGGCACTACTGAACCTAAGTATTGTTGAACTAGGTCAGGATGCTCTTTTACCGCTTCACTCATGGAGCAAAAGATGATGCCTTTCTCCTTCAATTGTTCCTTGAAGGTAGTTTTGACAGAAACCGAGTCCATCACGGCATCCACAGCCAAGCCGCTTAGAGCCATACGTTCCTCTAGAGGAATGCCTAGCTTGTCGAAGGTTTTCATCAACTCGGGGTCTATCTCTTTCTTGCCCTCATCCTTGCGTTTCTTGGTTGGGTCAGCATAATAAGAGATAGCTTGGTAATCGATTTCAGGAATGCGCAGGTGTGCCCAAGTGGGCATTGTCTGCTTTACCCAATATCGGTATGCTTTCAGTCGGAAATTCAGCAGCCATTCTGGCTCCTCTTTCTTTTCTGAAATCAAACGCACAACCTCTTCGTTAAGGCCTTTGTCGATTACTTCCGTATGAACATCAGTGGTGAAGCCAAACTTGTATTTCTCCTCCGCCACCTTGCGCACATAGTCATTGTCTTTATATTTCCTGTCCTTTTGTTCCATGCTCAGCATTGAGTATGTCTTTTGTAAAATCCTGTACGGCAGGCATGAATAAACCTGCTAACTCTCGTACGGGATAATAAAAGGCAGATGTCTCCTTGGTGTTCTTTTCAATGATTTTATTGTCTGAGTCGATATACTCTATTGCACAGATAGCCAGACTGATAAACAGCAACCATTTCACAGCTCCCAAAGCAGCACCGAGCAAACGGTTAATCCAACCCAAAGAGATAATCTCCAGTGCCTTGGTCAGTAAAGAAGCCACCAATGTGAACACAATGGGCACTACAATCCATATCAATATGAAGGCCAGGACATGTGCGAAGGTAGAGCTAGAGGTGACGGTTCCCATCAACTGGTCGCCTACCACGCCATACAGTGCCTTAGCTGCCAGCAGACCTACTAAGAGACCTACCAGTGATGCTAGCTGCTTGATAAAACCCTTGCGGAATCCCACCACAGCGCCAGCTAGCACCAAAACCAATATGATGATATCTATTATCTGCATAGTTTACAGCGTTTGCTTTACCTCAATTTCCTCAAAAGTTTCAATCACATCGTTCACCTTCAGGTCGTTGCAATTGGTCAGACTAATACCGCACTCGAAGTTAGTAGCCACTTCTTTCACATCATCCTTGAAGCGCTTCAAAGCGTTGATATTGCCAGTATAGATAACGATACCATCACGAATCAGACGAGCCTTGTCGGTACGTTTCACCTTACCAGTCTTCACCATAGCACCTGCTACCATACCTACCTTACTGATGTTGAATACCTCACGCACTTCGATAGTAGAGGTAACCTGCTCCTTCAATGTTGGAGCCAGCATACCTTCCATAGCCGCCTTAACTTCTTCTATAGCATCATAGATGATAGAGTACTTGCGAATATCCACACCTTCCTGCTCAGCCAACTTGCTGGCACCAGCAGAAGGACGTACTTGGAAGCCCACGATGATAGCATCGGATGCAGCAGCCAAAGAAACATCTGACTCTGAAATCTGGCCAACACCCTGATGTATCACATTCACTTGAATTTTGTCGGTAGAAAGCTTGATGAGTGAGTCGCTCAAAGCCTCTACTGATCCGTCCACATCGCCCTTTACGATAATGTTCAGCTCGTGGAAATCTCCCAAAGCCAATCGGCGGCCTACCTCGTCGAGAGTCAACATCTTCTGAGTACGCAGCCCCTGTTCACGCTGCAGTTGCTCACGCTTGTTGGCAATCTCACGTGCCTCCTGATCGGTATCAAATACATGGAATGTGTCACCAGCAGCAGGAGCACCATTCAAACCTAAAATCAAAGCAGGTTCAGCAGGCAAAGCCTTGTCAATACGCTGGTTACGCTCGTTGAACATAGCTTTCACACGACCAAAATTTGAACCAGCCAATACGATGTCGCCAATCTTCAGTGTACCGTTGCTCACCAGCACGGTAGCTACATAACCACGACCCTTGTCGAGTGAAGACTCGATAATGGAACCTGTAGCCTTGCGGTTAGGATTAGCTTTCAGCTCCAATATTTCAGCCTCCAGCAGAACCTTCTCCATCAGTTCTTCCACACCAATACCCTTCTTGGCACTAATATCCTGACTCTGGTACTTGCCACCCCATTCCTCAACAAGGAAGTTCATAGCAGCCAGCTCTTCTTTAATCTTGTCGGGGTTAGCACCAGGCTTATCAATCTTATTAATAGCAAATACAATAGGCACACCAGCAGCTACAGCATGGTTGATAGCCTCACGTGTCTGAGGCATCACACTGTCGTCAGCAGCCACAATGATGATGGCGATATCAGTTACCTTAGCACCACGAGCACGCATTGCGGTAAATGCTTCGTGACCTGGGGTATCGAGGAAAGTAATCTTGCGCCCATCTTCCATCGTCACATTGTAAGCACCGATGTGCTGGGTAATACCACCAGCCTCACCCGCAATCACGTTACTCTTGCGGATATAGTCGAGTAATGAAGTCTTACCATGATCCACATGACCCATCACGGTTACGATAGGAGCTCGTGGCATCAGGTCTTCTGCATTGTCTTCTTCTTCTACCACAGCCTGAGATACCTCAGCGCTTACATATTCGGTCTTGTAACCAAACTCTTCAGCCACTAGGTTGATGGTCTCGGCATCCAATCGCTGGTTGATACTTACCATGATACCCACGCTCATACAGGTAGCGATGACCTGAGTCACTTGCACGTTCATCATGTTGGCCAACTCGTTAGCTGTAACAAACTCCGTGAGCTTCAAGGTCTTGCTTTCCTCCATCTCCAAGTTTTCCTGTTCTAGCAGACGCTCGGAAGCCAACTCACGTTTTTCCTTGCGATACTTGGCACCCTTGCTCTTGGTTTTGTTGGTGAGGCGAGCCAAAGTTTCTTTTACCTGCTTGGTAACATCCTCTTCGCTCACTTCCTGCTTGAACACAGGCTTGCGGAAGCGGTCTTTGTTCTTCTTACCCTTGCCGTTATTGTTATTGCCTTCGTTGCGCTCGGTTTGTTCTTCGCGCTTACGCTTGAAATCGCCTTCACGTGCAGCCTTTTTGATATCCACTTTCTCTTTGCCAATGCGCACACGTTTTTTCTTACCTTCTTGCTTGTCGCTATGATCTTTCACATTCTCCTCAGTGTCGGTACCACGAATCTCCTTCATGATATCTTCTTTCATTTGGCGACGTTGACTTTGGCGCAGTTTCTCACGTTCATCACGTTCTTTCTTCCTTTCCTCCTTGCTCTTTTTCTTAGGACGGGTAGAGGTGTTCAATTGGTCGAGATCCACATGACCCACCACGTTCAGTTTACTTACCTTTACATCGGTGTTCAGACGGAAGATGCCATCATTTTCAGCTTTTTTATCATCTACCTTTGGGGCAACAGGTGCTGTTTCATGGGTAGGAATCTGCTGCTGGGCAGGGATATTATCTTGCTTCTTTTCAGGAGCAGGTGCCTGCTGCTTTTCAACAACTGGCTTCTCTGCTACTGGAGCAGGTTCAACAATTTTTGCCTTTTCAACAACTGGCTCTTCTGCTGGTTTGCGTACTTCCTCTTTTGCTTTGGTTTCTACGCTTACAGGTGTAGTTTCAGGTTTAGGAGTAACAGACTTTGCAGGCTTGTTCAACTTGTCAAGGTCTATTCTACCAACCTGTTTGAACTTCTGCTTCTCTTTTTCAGGAGCAGGCTCATAGCCTTGTATGGCAATAGCGGGTTTCGCTTTTTCTTTATCCTTTTCTTTTCTTCCGAGAATGAACTGATCAGACTTAGCCTTCAGATCCTTGTCAGTACTGAATTCCTGCCTGAGCAAATCAAATTGCTCATCGGTAATCTTGGCATTGGGGTTCTCTTCCACCTCATATCCCTTTTTCCTTAGGAATTCTACGGCGGTACTGATGCCAACGTTCAAATCTCTCGTTACTTTGTTTAATCTAACAGCCACTCTATTCTAAGTTTTAAAGTTGTTAAGTTATTAATCCTCTTCAAATTCCTTTCGCAGGATCTCCAGTACGTTGTCAACGGTCTCTTCCTCGAGGTCGGCTTTCTTGATGATCATCTCTCGAGGAGCATTCAGTGCAGTCTTAGCAGTCTCGATACCGATAGCCTTGAATGCATCGATCACCCAGTCGTCTATCTCATCACGGAACTCATCCAGATAGATATCCTCATCCTCCGTTCCTTCACCTTCCAGTTCACGGAATACGTCAATGGTATAGTCAGTTAGCATACAAGCCAGCTTAATGTTCATACCACCCTTACCGATAGCCAAACTTACTTCCTCAGGCTTTAGATAAACCTCAGCCTTACGCTCTTCCTCATTGAGTTTGATGCTACTAACATGAGCAGGACTCAGAGCACGTTGGATGAACAGTGCGGTGTTAGAGGTGTAGTTGATCACGTCGATGTTCTCGTTTCTCAATTCACGCACGATACCATGAATTCTGCTACCCTTCACACCCACGCAAGCGCCTACTGGATCAATGCGGTCGTCGTAGCTCTCAACAGCAATCTTGGCTCTTTCACCAGGGATGCGGGCAATCTTGCGAATAGTGATGAGGCCGTCGTTGATTTCAGGCACCTCAATCTCAAACAGGCGCTGCAGGAACAGCGGACTGGTACGGCTCAGAATAATCTTGGGGTTGTTGTTCTTGTTCTCCACACGAGCCACCACCGCTCTGGCAGTCTCACCCTTGCGGTAGAAGTCGGTCGGAATCTGCTCAGTCTTAGGCAGCAACAACTCGTTGCCATCCTCGTCGAGCAGCAGCATTTCTTTCTTCCATATCTGATAAACCTCAGCACTCACGATGGTACCTACCTTATCTGAATAACGGTTGTAGATAGCATCTTTCTGCAGCTCCAAGATCTTACTGCTCAATGTCTGACGCAGGTTCAGAATGGCACGGCGACCAAACTTGCTGAAATCCACCTCGTCAGTAACTTCCTCACCCACTTCATAGTCCTCATCAATCTGACGTGCTTCAGAGAGTGAGATCTGAAGGTTGGGATCGGTAACTTCACCATCAGGCACCACCTCGCGGTTTCTTCTTATCTCCAAGTCACCCTTGTCAGGGTTCACAATCACGTCGTAGTTCTCATCCGAGCCGAAAATCTTTGCGATTACGCTGCGGAAACTCTCCTCCATTACGCTCACCAGCGTAGTGCGGTCAATGCTTTGTGATTCTTTGAAATCCTTAAAGGTTTCAATCATGCTCACAGTTTCTGCTTTCTTAGCCATAATTATTTAAAGCTGATTATGTATTTAGTATATTTTATTTCATCCATTTTCAGACAGATGTCAACATCCGTCAGTTTAGGTCTCTTTGCACCTTCTGGTTTGATTTTCTGCTGAACGGTAATCACCACATGGTCTGCATCTACCTCCTTGAGAATTCCTTTCAGCTTGCGACCATCGGTAGTCAGTGTCTCCACTTCCTTGCCAACATGGCACTCATACTGGCGCAGCACCTTAAAAGGCTGTCCCAGTCCGGCAGAACCTACTTCCAGATCGTAATCCTCGCCTTCAGCGCCCAACTTTTCCTCGATGAAGCGGCTCAGCTCGGCGCAGTCGTCAATCCATACACCATCCTGATGGTCAATCTCAACACTGATCTTGTTGTCATTACCCAGTGTTACATCTACCAGAAAGTAATCCTTTCCTTCCAGCCATTCCTGTGCGATGTTTTCTACTGTCTCTTTGTTAATCATACTTACGTCTAAAACTTTTTTACAATAAAAAAAGGAGCCCTAAGCCCCTCCTCAAATCATCATTACGGCTGCAAATTTAGGAATAAAAACTCATTCTACAAAATAAATCAGCCTTTTATCTGTCTTTTTTGAATAAAAATCTAAAAAAAATAAAAAAAAGGACTTATCTTTGCATCCTAATACAGACGAAATTAATTAAAACTTAATACCTAACTTTTTTTATTATGGAAGACAAAAGAGTTTATACTTTTGGTAACGGCCAGGCTGAAGGACGCGCTGACATGCGCAACCTGTTGGGTGGTAAAGGTGCAAACTGCGCCGAGATGAACCTGATTGGTGTTCCAGTCCCTCCTGGTTTCACTATCACTACTGAAGTCTGCAACGAGTATTTCCAGAAGGGCAAAGAAGCTGTGATTGCTCTCTTGAAAGATGATGTAGAAAAAGCAGTAGTTCACATTGAGAAGTTGATGAACAGCAAGTTTGGTGATCCAAAGAACCCGTTGCTGGTGTCCGTTCGCTCTGGCGCACGTGCATCTATGCCTGGTATGATGGATACCATTCTGAACCTGGGTCT